>JAIKXK010000324.1 GCA_024684155.1 Lachnospiraceae bacterium
CATCACAGGGAACTCAGAACTCTGGAACATCAACTACTGGGGCAGATAAAAACAATGATGGTACGGTAGCAGTTCGTTTCTCTACAAATGTATCTCTGGATAAACCATTAGTAGTTAGTGGTGCAAACACTGTGGTTACGATTGATTCTGGATGTACATTGACAGTAACTGCCTCATGTCAGGCGATTCGTGTGGCTTCCACAAATCCAAGTCTTACTATTAATGGTGGTGGAACCATCAATGGAAATAATAAAACTGCAACACATTTGATTGATACATCAGCTTCTTCTGCATTAACAGTTTCTAACATTACCTTACAGAATGCATCTGGAAGAGGAATGTCAGTATCAGGATGCTCTAGTGTTAATATTACAGATGTGAATGTATCTGGTTGTGGAGATCATGGTATTCGTTTGGAAAAATGTGCAGGAACTATTTCCGGTGGTACATATAGTGGCAACGGAGCAAACGGAATTCAGCTTGACACACCAGCTGCGATTACCGTATCTGGCTCAACTGTAACAGGAAATACGGGATATGGTTTATATGCTACTTCAAGTACTTCTACAGTTACAGTTACAAACGTAACCTCTACATCAAACAAGGGTGCAGCAGGAATCGGTTTGTATGATTGTAGTGCTGGATCAATTTCCGGTGGTAGTTCTACAGGAAATACAGAGCATGGATATTATATTTCAAATACACCAACTACAATTTCTGGAGCAAATGCATCTTCGAACTCTGAAACAGGAATTATTGTTTCTGGTTCAAAGGATTATACCATTACAGGCGTAACTGCAAACACTAATACCTTGAATGGTATTTCTGCAGTAAGTGGAGCAGCACTTAAGATGTCATCTTCTACCGTATCTGGAAACAAGAACTATGGTATTCAGATTTCTGATAAAGCATCTCTTTCTGCTTCAAATGGAGAGTCTACAAAGATTACTGTTACTAATAACTACTACAGTGGTATTTCTGTAACAGGCTCTGGATCTCAGATCGTAGTAAACCGTGCATTAATTACTGGAAATGGTGTAAGCCCTAAGGCAAGTGATGCAGGTGCTATTGGACATGGTGTTGGTATTTCTGAAAGTGCATATGGAAAGGTTACAAACTGTACTATTACAGGAAACCATGAATGTGCAATTTCACTTTATGATAAAGGATCTGCAAGAATCAGTGGAAACACCTTATCAAACAACGGACGTCACGGAATTGGTACTGGTGCAAGCGTTACATTAAAGTATGTAAAGAATAATGTTATCAGTGGAAACTCTTACAACGGAATCTTACTTTCTTCAAGTAAGGCTAATGAAATTTCTGGAAACACAATTGCTTCGAATGGCAATCTTGGAATTTCGGTTGTAAGTTCTACCGCAACGATTAATAGTAATACAATTACAAATAGTAAGAGCCACAATATCAGCTTATCTAAGAATAAGAAGGGCGATACATGTAAGTTAACTCTTGGAAAAGATAATATTATTACTAAGAGTAAAAAGGGTCATGGTATTGCAGTGGCAGATGGATCTGTTCTTCAGATGGCATCTAAGAATAATACTGGAAACAAGATTGAAAACAATAAGAAGAACGGTATTTCCGTTACCAACAAATATGCTTCTTCAAAATATACAACAAAGGTAACACTTCCAGTAAAGGTTACTCTTTATAAGAACGGACAAAATGGTATTTACGCAAAAGGAAACGTTAACGTTTCTGTTACAAAAGCAAATATCAAGAAAAATGGTAAGTATGGAATTGGTGTTGAGTACGATAAGTCTACAAAGTCTGGTGCTTATGTATCAGCTCATAAGTGTACCATCGTTGGTACATCAAAGAACTACGGCATCAATGCATCTGGCCAGAAGGTAAAAGTAAAACTTACAAAGAATAAAGTTTCTAAATTTAAGAGTGTAGGTATTATGATTAATAGTAAAGCGACTGCTTCTGCTATTACTGGAAACAGCATTACCTGCGATAAGACAAATGAATCAGGAATTATGGTAAAGGCAAAATCTACTGCAAAGAAGATTACATCTAACACAATTTCTGGAAAGAAACAGTATGGTATCGCAGTATATCAGTCAACAACAGCTTCTAAGTCTGAGTTGAAGAAATCTAACACCTTCAAAGGCAAAGGTGGAAAGGTTATGTACGAAAAATAAATAGCAATATTTATTAGCGCGGAGGTAGCGAAAGCTACCTCCGTTTTTTGACGGAAAAGCTAAACTATGATAGTGTTAATAATAGTGTAAAAAAGTGTGCACTTTTGCGGAGGACGAATATGAATCACTCATTATTAGAGGATGTATCTATTAAGGATGAGCATAAAATTGAACTAACAACAAAAGGAAATGGAGAACTGTTTTTTTCCCTTCCTGGTGATGAGTATAAAAGAGATGTAGTGGGCGTAATTCTTCGCTCGGAAACTACAAAACAAAAACTATATATTGAGGCAAAGGAAGAAAACGAGAAGTATTGCGCAGACCTTTCGTCTATCGAAGATGAAATAAAGGGAGAGAGAGAAATCTTTCGCTTATACATCGGAGGAATCAACGAAGATGGAAGCAAAGGCTTTGGATTTCGCGGATGTTCTGCCTGGGAGATTGAAGCCTCAGAAAAAAATATTGGTGAGCTTGTGAGTGATGGTGGCTTATATGGTGAAGTGGTAGAACTAAATTCTGGCACCGCTGCAGTTGTGTATGCCGTACGTTCGTCTAGACGCTATAGTGTACTTGTAGATACAAAGGAAAATGTAGAAAAAAAGGCAGCAGGGGAGAAGTTTCTTTTAACAGAAAAAATGTTGGAGAAGTCATACCCATATGACTTTTCTGTGGTAATGGCTGTTTACAATGCAGAAAAAGAACTTCGCCAAATGGTGGATAGCATTGTTGGCCAGACCATAGGAATGGATCGTATTCAGCTGATTATGGTGGATGATGGTTCAAAGGATGAATCTGGAAGTATCTGCGATGAATATCAAAGCAAATATCCAAAGAATATCAAAGTGATTCACAAGGAAAATGAAGGTGTTTCTGTAGCAAGAAATACAGGTCTTGAAGCTGCAGAAGGAAAGTATATTAACTTTGCGGATTCCGATGATTACTTTGAATCAGATGCTTTTGAAAAAGTGTGGAAGTTTTTTGAGGCTCATTATAATGAGACCAATATGGTAACTATTCCAGTGTATCGTTTTGAAGATGAGGATGGTTATCACTGGCAAAGTTATAAATTTGATAAAGGCAGCCGTGTGATTAATTTGGAAAAAGAATGGGAAAATGGTGTCATGCACGTTATCTCCACTTTTATTAAACATGATGCTGCAAAGTCAAAACGTTTTGATGAACGTATGCCAATTTCAGAAGACTTAAAATACTTAGCAGAAGTATTGATGGATAATATGAACTTAGGTGTCGTTCATAACTGCCGTTATATGTATCGACGAAAGGTAGTAAGTGCAAACTCTCTGCTCGCTACAAGTAAACTAAAACCAATCGCATACCAGGGATGGTTGGATCATGTAGCAGGAGATCTTTTTGCAGAGGCAAAAGAAAAGTTTGGCTACATTCCAAAGTATATCCAAAACCTTATAATGATGGATCTTCAATGGAAGTTGCGTATGCCAAAAATTCCAGAGGGAGTTCTTTCAAAAGAGGAAGAGGAATCATATGTTGAAAATGTGCTAAATCTAATTGACACTTTAGACGATGATGTGATTCTTTCCCAGAGGAAGCTTTATCGTGAAGTTACTCTGGCGTTATTAAAGCATAAATATAAGAATGAACTTTTGACAGAAAAAAAGGTGGAAAATGTTGTTTATACCCATCATGGACAGTGGTTGGGTGCAGCTTCTGAGGTATCTTTTCATTTTGATGAATTATCATTTGAGGATGGCCATCTTTCTTATGAAGGACATACATTATTTTCAAATTATAGTGATGCAAAAGAAATAAAAATATATCATGCCATTAATGGTAATTTCACAGAGGATTTACAGATACAACCAAGGAAATCAAAATCATATATTTTTGATACCCAGGTAAATCAGGTAGGATTTAAAGGAGATATTTCTGTTGATAAATCTATGTCAGGAAAGAAGATTTCCTTTTATCTTAGCGTAGATGGATATATGGTAAAGATGAAGCGACTTCGCTTTGGTGATTTCACACCATTTAGAAGTTATAATGCCAGTGAATATTTTATTAGGGATGGCTATGCATTTTCTCACACTTCAGAGACAATTGCGATTACAAAATTAGACGAAGAGCATACAAAAGAAGAATTCGAAATGGCTTATACCCAGGCGGTCCGGGATAAGGTGAAAGAAAAAGCACAAAAGAATGCAAACTATACCAGAACAGATGAGTATTCACAGCGCTTAGAAGAATTAGATTATAGAAAAACTTATTTTGGAAACTCAGTAGAAAAGAAAAAACCAATTTGGCTTGTGAGTGATCAGGAAGCGTTTTTCTCATATTTGAATAAAAAGATATTGCATCGAGAAGATTACTATTACGTTTTGGATAAGCGTAGTGAAGATAAGGCACGTTTAGAAAAAATTGGTAAAGTGGTAGAACGAGGATCTAAAGAACATAGACAATTGCAGTTATTAGCAGACTATGTTGTATCCTCACTTCCAAGAGAAGAATATCAGGATGCGTTTTATAATACTAAAATTCACGTGCAGGATTTAGAACATTTTAAGTATATTGAACTAAAGGGTGAGAATCTTACAAAAGATGATTTTGCCAAAGTGAAATAAACTAAAGGACATTTATGTTTCAGAAAAAGAGATATTATATCTATTGGATAATCGTAGGGATTTATCTTAGTATTACAGCGGCTGCAATGATGATAACGCCCTATGGAAGTTTAGAACAATTTTATAATGACGGATATAGAGAAGAGTATGCTCCAGCAATTGCAGAAGTTGCCTTTGCACAAGGCGTATATTCGGAAGACGGCATCTATTCATATACAGCCTCAGAAAACCCGGTTGTTACTATGTATACCATGAAGGTGTCAGAAGAAACACCGGTGAATTACTTATTTGCCAATATGGAAGTGCTAAGTGGGGAGGAAGTTCCTGTTCATATTCAATACGTGAAAGATGGCGCCATTTTAACAGAACAGGAAATTGGTCTATCCTCTGGGGCGAATTACTATAAACTTTTGGATATGGAAGTGGATTCCTACAACGTGTATTTCCAGGGAAGCAAGGACTTTCGTTTTGCCTTAAGTGAATTAGCTTTATCAGAGTATAGTCAAAGAAGTAGCGAAAAAGATTTGCTCCTTCCTTTTGCTATTGTTCTTTGCATTTATTTCGCAATATCTACGATTATTATTCGAACATTTGGGAAAAAAGTTCGAATTGAAACTTCTGTTTATCATTTATCAAATGCTGTAGAAACGTATTTTCCTGTATTTCATGTTGATGAAAAGTATAGAAGAATACTTCGGAGTGGTTTGTTTATTGCGCTTTATATAATGTGGCGCTGTATTAATGTACTTTCCGTGGCAAAGTACTATAATCATGCAATGATAGGAACTATTTTAGTTTTCCTTGCATTAATAGGTCTTATGCCAAGGGATAAAAAGTGGAAAAATAGAAAACCCATGTTGATGGAAGTGTTAATTATCCTGCTTTTTGTCGTGGAATTTGTATCAGATATTTTTGTCAGTAAGGTGGGTGGCTATACAGAGATTTGGATGGGATTTGCCTTTGCAGCCTTTGGGTATTTTTGGCTTCGTATGGAACATCCAAAAGAACTGCTAATTGATTTTTTAAGAGCCATGACCATTCTTATGATCATAGATGTGGTATATGCCATTTATGAGGCTGGCACCTATCCGGAATTGAAGTATTACCGTGTTTCAGGATTTTGGGATAATCCAAATCCTTTTGCGGTTAGTCTGGCTACCTATATAGGATGTGGAATTCTATATATGTATTTGGAAAAACTACCGCTATGGAAAAAACTTTTAGTGGGAGCTGTTTCTATAGCAGCAGCGTATTTGGTATATGTTTCCCAGTGTCGAACTGCGCTATTAATGGTGGTGGCAATAGCAATCCTTATGATTGGCTTTATATTCTATTTTAGACTTTCTCCAGAGAATCGAAGAAAACTACTGCTTTTGGTCATTCCAGCCGGAGTAGTTTTTGTAGGAGTATTCCTTCTGATTTTACAGGGATTTAGTGGACGAACGGTAAATGAACTGGATGCTACCTCTGGAAGACTTGAAATATGGACAAATTATATGAAACATATGAATCTCTTTGGCCATGAGTTTTTATGCAGCTGGAGAGGAAATGCTACGTACTCTCATAACTTCCTGGTGCGAGAGCATTTTAAATATGGAATTTTGGCAGGAATGATGTTTGTAATTATACTGATAGAATTCTTATATCAGATTCTTGTGATGTTTAAAAAGGGAAAAGAAAAAACACTAATTGCTGTGATTATAGGATTTTTCTGTTACGGGTTTGGAGCGCTTTTAGACTCTGGAGCAGATTTCCCCATGTTTTGGGTGAACTGGTATATGTTCTATATGATGATAGTTTATTTTGTGGTTTTAAAATATAGTGGAAAGAAGTATGGAAAATAAAAAGATTTATTTCAAAAAAATATGGATATGGGTGGTAATCACTATTCTATTTGGTTTTTCCTTTGCATCATCTCATTATACTGGAGAGTTTGATGGTAGGATTTTTAGTAAGGGCTGGTCGGAAGAGTGGCCTCTTTCGGATTTGATCACCACAGAAGGAGAAACTTCTTTTGATGTAACTACTGGAATTGTGACAGTGGAAGGTGTAGGAGTGCTTCACTTTGCAAAGGGGATCAACGGAAAGTCAAAGCGCTATTTGCATATCAAAATAAAAAATCTTTCTGCAAAAGACCAGACTTTTTCCGTAATAGGATATGATGAACTCGGAAATCAGGTAATGGGAAAAGGCTTTACTATTTCTGAGGGGACCATGGTCGTACCCATTGATAAAGTAAAGATGGCTACCGTTGATATTTTATTCCCGGAAGATGGAAATGTAAGTTTTGAACTGGCAGGTATTACTCTTTATAAACGCTATGATGGTTTGCAAAACTATATTTTTTATATAGCAGCAGGAATTTTAATATTTGTATCGGTTTGTTTTATTCTTTTAGGATTTATTTTAGGAAAAGAACTTCCGATTTTTGATGGAATTTTAGATTTGTTTTCAAAGAGGTTACAGAATCAAAAGTGGCCATTGGCTGGAACAGCTCTTATCTTTTTTGCCTTTTTAGATATGTTTTTCCAGAGATGGTATCTGGATATTAAAACCTTAGGAATTCAGTCTATCCTTCTTTTAGGAGCAGCGATCCTGTT
>JAIKXK010000326.1 GCA_024684155.1 Lachnospiraceae bacterium
CAGAGTCATATGGTACCGTTTTAATTCCTAATGTGGATTGGGCAATATGTTATAAGTTTGATGAACCACAAAATGCTTATGTTCGAGCTGATGAAACAGAAAATATGTCAGCAATCGGTAAGGCAGCACAAAAGGTTATGCAGGAGTGTGTATCAGATTCTAATTCGGAATTAAAGTACACCGCAGAAGATTTAGTAGAAGAAGCAAAGCAACAGCAGCAGCTTTCTAACAGCACAAATAATCTTTTGATTTGGGTAGCTAGTATCGCTCTTTTAGTTGGTGGTATTGGAGTAATGAACATTATGCTGGTATCCGTTACGGAACGAACAAGAGAAATAGGATTGAAACGATCTTTAGGTGCAAGACGTCGTAGAATATTAATGCAGTTTTTAACAGAATCAGCAGTACTTACCAGTTTGGGAGGTTTACTTGGCGTTGTGATTGGCATTGTTATGGCAGAAATTATTTCTCGTATTTCAGGTACCCCTGTGGGAATTTCAATCCCGGCAATCGCTGTAAGTGTAGCCTTTTCAATGGTAATTGGTATTTTATTTGGATTGCTGCCTTCCGTTAAAGCGGCAAATTTAAATCCGATAGATGCACTTCGCAGAGAATAGTGGAATTCTTATATGATTTTTGTTACAATTCCATATAAGTGGGCAATTTTTATTGCATAAAAGTGAGGTTATTATTTTGAAAAAAGAAGAAGCGCTTCAGATTCTTAAGGAGCACAAACAAGATCATGTATTAAAGTATTATGATACTTTAAATGAAAAAGAACAAAAAGAACTTCTTTCACAGATTAAAGATGTGGATTGGGAAGTTGTTGAAACAACAAAGTCTGAAGAAAATCAGAACCGCGGGGAGATTACTCCTCTCGGAGCTGTTGAAATTAAAGAAATTGAGGAACGAAAAGAAGAGTTTATTGAAGAAGGTTTAAAATCTATTCGTGAAGGTAAGGTAGGTGCTATTTTACTGGCAGGAGGAATGGGTACCAGACTTGGATTTGATCAGCCAAAGGGAACCTATCCAATTGGTATCAACAGAGATTTGTCCATATTTGAATGTTTGATAAATAACCTGTTAGAAGTAACAGATATGGCACAGGCGTATGTTCCTCTTTATGTTATGACAAGCGAGAAAAATCACGAAGCTACAGTACAATTTTTTGAAGATAAAAATTACTTTGGCTATCCAGAAGACTATGTTCATTTCTTTATTCAGGATATGGCTCCTGCAGTAGATTATGAAGGTAAATTATTATTAGAAGAAAAAGGAAGATTGGCTACTTCACCGAATGGCAATGGTGGTTGGTTTACCTCTCTTCACAAATCAGGCTTACTAGATGATGTTCATAATCGTGGTGTAGAGTGGTTAAATATTTTTGCCGTAGATAACGTATTACAACGAATTGCAGACCCTGCTTTCATAGGTGCTACAATTTTAAGTGGCAAGGAAAGTGGCAGTAAGGTGGTAAGAAAAGCAGCACCTGAAGAAAGAGTAGGTGTTCTTTGTGCAGAAGATGGAAGACCATCTATTGTAGAGTATTACGAAATGACAGACGAGATGGCAAATCTTCGTGATGATGATGGAGAACTTACCTATCGCTTTGGAGTAATATTGAATTATTTATTCCGTGTAGATCGATTAGAGGATATTATGGCAAATCATATGCATGTACATGTGGTTGAGAAAAAGATTCCTTACATTGATGAGACAGGTAATCTGGTAAAACCGGAAGAACCAAACGGTTATAAATTTGAAACTTTAATTTTAGATATGATTAACATGATGGAATCAAACTTACCTTATGAAGTAGTTCGTGAAAAAGAGTTTGCACCTGTGAAAAATCTTCATGGCGTGGATTCCGTAGACAGTGCAAGAGAACTTTTAAAAGCAAATGGAGTTGAACTTTAATGTATAGTGAAGGGAAACGAAGTTGGGTCAAGCATCTGGATTTTACCATGCTGGATCTAATTTGTTTGGAACTGTCCTTAATCTTGGCATATGCATGGCGATTTAATGGTAAATGGCTTTTTGATGAAGATATTTATCAGAGACTTGCAGTCATGGTTTTTGTCATTCATATTGTAGTTGTTTTTTTCGTTGAACCTTATAAAGGAATTCTTCGGAGAAATAAGTACCAGGAATTTCGAGCAACCCTGACATCCTCAGTAGTTTGCTTTGGTGGAGTCCTGGTTTATATGTATGCCATTAAACAGTCCGTATTGTATTCACGTCAATTGCTCTTTGTATTTTTGATTTTTTCAGTAATATCAATTTATATAGAAAGAGTTATTTGGAAGCGTGTAATTCGTGCCAGAAAGTTACAGGATAAGAACAAGGCATTAATGACAGTAGTGGCAGAGAGTGCCAATGTTGAACGCTGTTTAAAAGAAATAGCTCAGAACAAATATACAAATTATAAAGTGACCGGTGTAGTAGTTGTTGATAAGCCTTTAGAAGGTCAAATCATTATGGGAATTCCCGTAATTGCCAATGCAGATAATTTCCTGGATTATGTAAGAACTCATGTTGTAGATGAGGTATTTATTGATGGAAATACGAGAGAAAGTTCAGAAGCTTTGGCATCAGCTTTAGTTGAGCAGGGAACTACAGTTCATATGAGTTTGGTCCACTCAAAGACTTTAGTGCCTAACAGACAGTTAGATAACTATGGAAATTATGTAGTGCTTACCAGTAGTATGAGGATTGCTACAAATCGTCAGTTGTTTATTAAACGAACAATGGATATCGTTGGCAGTTTAATAGGATTGATTTTTGTTGGAATAGCTTATATTATTTTTGCTCCAATTATTAAAAAACAGTCTCCAGGACCGGTGTTTTATCAACAGGTTCGTATAGGTAAAAACGGTAGAAGATTTAAATTTTATAAATTCCGTTCAATGTATGTTGGAGCGGATGCCATGCAAAATGATTTGAAAAAAGGAAATGAAATGCAGGGGAATATGTTTAAAATGGAAAATGATCCCCGTATCATTCCAATTGGTCATTTTATGCGTAAATATTCCATTGATGAATTACCGCAGTTTTGGAATGTATTAAAGGGAGATATGAGTTTGGTTGGAACCAGACCTCCTACAGAAGATGAATATGAGATGTATGAGTATCATCATAAGGCGCGACTTGGAATACGTCCGGGACTTACCGGTATGTGGCAGGTAAGTGGAAGAAGTGATATTACAGATTTTGAAGAAGTAGTGGAACTGGATACTGAGTACATTATGAATTGGACTTTAGGATTAGATGTAAAAATTTTGCTTAGAACGGTAGGTGTTGTTTTAAGCGGAAAGGGTTCGAAGTAAAGTGGCTGCAAAATTCACAATTTTAATTCGAACATATGGAACAAATCTTTCTTATTATAGAGATTGCTTGGAGTCTTTAGATGCATTGAGTTTCGATAACTGGGAACTTATCATTCTAGATGAAAATTTTTCCCAGGATGTACAATGGCTTACGGAAGAAATGTTTCCGGATGAAAGTCGGGTAGTATATCGTAAATTAAAAAATAAACATGGATTCGCCTATGCCTATAACATAGGTGTCCATTTTGCGTCAGGAGACTATATTGTTCTTTTAGGCCAGCATGATCGCTTGTCGGGGAATACCCTGGATGCTCTAAATAAAAAAACAAAAGATTATGAGATTATATATAGTGATCATGATGAATTAATTGATTCAAACCGTATGCATCCGCATTTTAAGCCAGATTATAATGAGGAATTATTGAGACATAGACCATATATTGGAAACTTTCTTTGCTTTCGAAAAAATCTCTGTATGAAAATTGGAGAATTTCATGAAAAGCTAGAGTATTATTCCGTCTATGATTTTTTGTTTCGTGCAGTAGAGTCAAAAGTTTCGGTGGGGCATATTCCGAATCTTTTGCATCATGAGCGTGTTATAGATGAGATTATCCCAAAAGAACGGAAAGAAAAGATGCTGCGGGAGTACAGTACGGTTGTACTTGCTCATTTAAAACGGAAGGG
>JAIKXK010000400.1 GCA_024684155.1 Lachnospiraceae bacterium
GATTCCATACCGCTACAATTTCATTTGTATTTCCTTTTACCAGTTCCTTTGCGGTACTATGTGCTATTCCTCCGCATCCGATATATGCCCAACCAAATTTTTCATAATTATTTCCTCCATTCTTTTTGCCACCGGATGAACGGCTTTTCATCAAACTCGACCTCTTTCTTTTAATTCAATCTCCAATAATTCTACCTCTTTCTCACCTTGATAATTCAAGTATAACGGCGTTATTCCAACCGTGTTTTTCACCGAAAAGATATAATCTGTCCATTGCGTATGTTCCGAAATATGAACACTTCCTATACAACAAGACTCATCTTTCTTCATTACCGTGTACGCACTCATCTTTCCAACTGCTTTTCCTCGAATACGTAGCCGAATTTTTTCCAAGTTTTTAAAATCAAAATACTTATACCCAATCCATGTGCCATTGGTAATCTCTTTTATATACTGCTGTCCATCACCGCTTCCCACGTGTGGCAGAGCCTCCTTCAGTTTTTTATTACTACCATGGGGCATATGTCCATTTGTCAGATTACAACAGATTGCTGCAGGATATGTACCCTCTCCAGGCAATACATCTCCACTTAATCCAGCAGACGTGATTTCTACCTGAGCAATACTTCCGTCCTGCGCGATTTGGATTTTTTCAGCGCATCCTTGTCGACTATAATCTGATTTATGAGTTAGGCGATGATAAAAGACATACCACTGACCATTGATACATTCTATACTTCCATGCGTAGTTCCAGTCATATTTAATCTGTCCTTTGCCGCTCTTCCTGCGAAGCCAATATCCCCATTGGAAACAATAATTCCACCATAAGAGAAATCGCGATCAGGATAAGAGCTTGTGGCATAACACAATTCATGATTATTCAGGGAAGAATAGATAAAATAATATGTTTTTCCAATTTTTCGGATAGAACTACCCTCAAAAAAACCATGGCCTTCTTTTGTATTAAACTTCGTGTTTTTACGGTGCAAAGGTAGAATTCGAACGGGTGATGTTTTTAGTGTCATCATATCATTGCAAAGTTCCATATGATGAGGGCCATAAACCGCATCCCCTTTTTTTCTCAATTCCTTGATATGTTCTTTACTCTTTCCAAAAATAATTGACTCCGTCCTATCCAATATTCCATTGCTAAAAATGTTCCTTTTTTCTACAATAGGATACCAAGTTCCGGAATACAAACGTATTACTCCATCATCATTTATAACTGCAGGATCAAAATTTGCATATGTCATAAAAGGAGTTCCATCCGAGTTTTTAACCACTCCCAAATACTCGTATTTTCCATCCGGTGTATCGCACACGGCCACTGAAATTGGATTTCCATATCCTCCCTTTCCAAAATCTCCCGCCATACAATAATACAGGTAAAACTTTCCGTCATTTCCCATCACAACATCAGGAGCATACATGGCATTTAATCCATCCGGATTATATAGTGGATCATTTTTTGCCTCATAACTGATGCCCGGACAACTCCAATCACATAAATTATCCAGTGGTGCTGACCAAAATGTGTATGGCTCACTGCAAAACGTAGTTCCATTTTCCCTATCATGGGATCCAAATACATATATCCTATCACCAAATACATGAGGCTCACCATCCGGAATATAAACATCCAATGGCAAGTACGGATTCATAGCTACTTTCACTTTTACTTCTCCTCTAACATTATTTCTGCTGTAGTATTTTCCGGAATGGAAATATCATAATAGTATTTCCCATTCTCTAGTTTCCAACTACATTTTACTACTCCATAAGGCGATTCATATACACAAGACGCATTCTTCAACGTACCCCCGGGGATAGGATGAATCACAAAATGATTTTCCCCTTCTACATGAATCCCGCAAACCGTATCAAACAAAAAACTACACATTGCTCCCGGAGAGTAATGATTCATAGAACCTATTAATGGGTGATCTTGTTCATCATACATACGATATTTTTCCCATATCGTTGTAGCTCCACCATCAACCATAGCAAGCCATCCTGGCGCTTGCTCATTTTCCATTAATTTATAAGCGGTGTCTATATATCCAAATTTAGTTAGCACATGCAACACATAAGGAGTCGACAAGAATCCGGTACCAACCGTGTAATTACGCTGAATTACATTCTCATTTAATTCTTTCGCAACATTTTTTACATCTGTTTCAGATAACAGTCCCAACGCCAATGCCCGCACCAACGGAGATTGGCGAGGTGCTTTTATTTTTCCATTTTCCACAAAATAAAAATTATATGCCTCTTTTGTTTTTTTGGAAAAATCCTCACACTGTTCTGCTTCTTCCTTCTTTCCAATATAAAATAACATTTCGGCAAGGAGTTCCATTGAATAGTGCGTATATGCTGTTGCAATCTCCGGTTTTGGCAAATTCATCTCTTTAATAGAATCGATATCTGGTTCCAGCCACTCTCCCCAATGATTGCCACTTTCAAATATATACTTTTCATATTCTGATTTTTCCACATAATGAGGTGCATATTGCTTCCGTACAGGCGACATTAAAATTAATTTTTTTAAAAACTTATCATGGCATGCATGAATCACATACTCCTTCCAACCATGCATCAAACTATAGTTTTCATAAATAAATCTATCATCTCCATATAGTTTCCAAAGAGTATAGGGAATGATTACTGCTGCATCTGCCCATCCTGCTGATCCACTCATCCCCTCTTTATGCTGATACTTATGCGCACTAGGGGAAACATTTGCAACACGACCGTCGTCTCTCTGACAGTCTTTTACATCTACAAGCCATTTTCGAAAGAACGCCGCCGTATCCGTTATGTAACTCGCAGTTGAAAGAAATACTTGTGCATCTCCATCCCATCCGCTTTTTTCTCGCTGTGGACAATCTGTTGGAATATCCACAAAATTGCTTTTTAAACTCCATACTGTATTCCGATAAAACTGATTGAGTTTTTCATTTGAACAAAAAAAGTCTCCTTGAATAGACAAATCACTGTACACTGCTATAGCTTCAAAGTCATTTGGATTCACTTCTTCCAAACCCTCAACCAAAGCATAACGAAAACCGGAATAAAAAAACTCTGGATGGAACTCATCTTCTTTTCCGGAACAGGTAAATATAATTTCCTGTTTTGCAGCTATTTCTTTCTCGTTTTTACGTAACGTTGTATCCGAAAACTCTTCATGATCCAAACACTCTCCCATCCGAAGAGTGATTACTTGTCCCTTTTTTCCTCTTATTTTAAAAGCAATATACCCTGCCATATTCTGACCAAAATCAAGAATTTTATTTCCGGATGGACTAACCAAAAGCTTTGGCACAAAATGCTCATGCTCCAGAATCATCTGATTTTTAGCTGCTGTCGGCCAAATATCATGTTTTGTAAGCGTTGCATTTTCCCGATAGCTTGGAATCATATTTGAATCATAGACTTCTCCATCTTTTAAATCCGCATAGCGAATAGGCCCATCCTGACACCATAAAAAACTGTCATCTGAGTCTATAACCTCTCTTGTTCCATCCGTATAGTTTATTTCCAACTGCAACAATAATTTTCTTTGTGTACCAAAACGATGTGAGACATTTAAGAATCCTAGTTTTCCTAGGTACCAACCATCACCAACAGAGACATCCAACGTGTTTTTTTCATTTAACAATGATGTCACATCATAGGTTTGATAGTATAATCGCTGTCCATACTCCGTTGTTCCCGGAGCCAGCACTCCTGGAAGTCTCCTTTGATTAAGAACCACCTTATATACGCCGCAGGCAGTTGCATATAATCTAGCTTTTTTCACCGTTTTTTTCGCCACAAATTCCTTGCGGAACTCATCAACAGGATAACGTCTTTTCCTAGACATTTTGTGTCCCGTAATCCACTGTGCAGTCCAATCCTCTTTGCCCAAAAGTCCCATTTCAAAAACTGCTGAATCAGAGCTTTCTTCTATTCCATCCTGGTTCCATACAATTACGCTCCAAACAACTCGTGTTCTGGATAAAAGTCCATGTTTTTCCCATACATAATTCATAGAAGATGACTGTACTTTTTTCGTATCAAGCAAAACCTTCTCAGTATCTGCGTCTTTTGCCACTAACTGAAAAGCGCATTGTTTATCATTTGCTATACTTTTACCCGAAGATGCATAACACCATGTAAATCGTAAATGTTTGTCATCAATCCCCAATGGATTTGTCCTATAGTTCACCTTAAGATTTATTGCTTTCATACTACTTTGTTTCCACCTTTGCCTGTCGAATTTCTAATGCTTCTCGAATTTCTTTTTCTCGTTTTTCATAGTCAAAGAAAATACAAACCACCAAAACTACAATTGCCATTACTGCATATCCACCATAATATGCAAATAGAATCCAATTGTTGACCACATCAGGCTGAACCGCTACATAGGGATCAAAACCTCGATTATATAATACCGTTTCATACAAAGCGGAAAACGGTGACATTACAGCTGTATAAATAGCACCTACAATACCATTTGCCATCGTTCCTTCAGGGCGGAAGTTATAACGATATTCAATATCATCCCCTGCCTGTTGAGAAAACACGCCATACATATTTGTTACAGCAAAGATTCCCAAACTAAATAACAGTCCACCTCCACAGGCAAATCCAAAGTTTGTAGGATTAATCATACAAACGCCTACCCCTATTAATACTACGAAACTTGAAGCCATCATTATTTTACGTGCGCTAAATTTTTTCGTAAGCGCCGGAATCAAGATTGCACCTATCGCCATCGGTTGCATAGCAATAATAAGATAAAGCATTGCAATACCGTTCTTATCATTTGCTCCTAAAATATACTGACAAAAATAGGTTCTACTATTAGCACCCTGTAAGTACGAAAAAAACAACCCTCCCATACCCACAATTACTGACATAATATAGTATTTGTTGGTAATAATATTTTTAAGTTGCTGAAACACAGGAATACTAGCAGAAGTCTTTCCCTCTAAAATAATCAAATTGCTTTCAGTAATACGTTCTCTGGTATAAAAATACTCCAAAAATGATGCACCTACTGCTATCACTGCCGGAATTGCCACAAAAAGTCTCCAAATATTTCCCGTCATATCATTTACTAAAAATGCATAGTACAACCATCCCTGTACCACCAAAGCAACAAAAATTCCCGGAATCATACTATCCACAGCAGAACGCATCGTTGTCAAAAAGTTTCGGTCTTTTACATTTCGGGTACTTACTGATACTACTTGGCCTCTTAAACTAAACATAGTTGTTGCAAAACCAATATAAATTATATTTGTAAAATATAACCATATCAGCTGACCTTTCGTGCCATCCGCAAAGGGACTGCAAAACATTGCAATACCGGTAAATGCCATAAGTAAAGTTCCAATTAATACGTAAGGTCTAAAACGACCCGCCTTGGACACGGTTCTTTCAATGATATAATTCATGATGAATCCAAAGAGAATGCCTATTATACTGGAACTTGTTTGAATTCCCATGTATGTACCTGTCCCAAACAAAGAATCTATTGGTCTAGCTGACAAATAAAACATTTCCCTTAAAGATGTCACCATACTTACATAAACCATAACGAATCCAGGTCCCAAAGCATAACCAAAAACCTTCTCTCCACGAGATAATTCATCGGTTTTAACTTTTGTTTGCATGAAGCTTTTATCAAATAGCCCGCCTCTTAAAAACATTTTTTCTTTCACTTTTCCTTCTCCTTTTTATTTCCCCAAACTATTGTTTTTGTGAATACAACGAACAATGTTGTTTTAAATCATCCACTCTTTCTTCCAGCGAATAACCGGCTTGTCCTCTTCCCAATCCATAGGTAGCCATACATATCTTGAAATAGATGTGTTTTCTTTTCGAGGTGTTTCCACACCAGGAAGATCATGTACTTCCTTTGGCGACAAATCCAGCTTATAATCCGCAAAATGTCGTTCCATTCCAGAGACAATCTGCTTGGACAGGAAATTTGTATACCACTGGGGCTTCCATCTGTCAGCACAGGCCACATACTGCCCCGTCTCCGGGATTTGAATCACAGAAGTTACCTGGGAGGAAAAACTATTCTGATGTTTGTCTCCTACAAAGGGATTTCCCAAATCCTCATAGTCTCCATGAGGGTCTTTAAATCTGCAGACTTTTGATTCATTGGGGAAATAACCTGTGGTTCCACTGGTAATTAAATAACGATAGCCACCATGTTCAAAATAAGTAGGAGCCTCTCTGGTATAAGGCGGAATCAATCCATCATAATGTACAGAGTACTCCTCTGTCACCTCCGTATAATCCTCCGATAAAGTGGCGCAAATCATCTGAAAATGAGGACGTTCAAACCAGATATATGCCTTTCCGTCTTCATCAGCATGAAGACAAAAATCACCGGAATCCATATTCAGTGGTTTGTATACCTTATGCACCATTTCATAGGGGCCCTCAAAGTTATCCGCTGTCATAATGGTCATAAACTGACTCACATCATCTGCCATGACTTTCAACCATGCCACATACTTTCTTGTTTTTTTGCAGTACAAAATATGCGGTCGGTCCACACAATAGGTAGGATGCAGGGGATTTTTTAAATCATTGGGAGTAGGAGGAATGATAAGCCCCCTATCCTCCCAGTTATAAAAATCTTTGGAAGTATAAAGTCGCACACCCCAGTGCCAAATCTTTCCCTTCCCATCTGTCTTTTCTTTG
>JAIKXK010000401.1 GCA_024684155.1 Lachnospiraceae bacterium
TCCTCGTTGTCTACGATTGTGTTGCAAACGTAGCAATTCATGATTTACGTTTCCTCTCCAATGTAATCTCTTTTAAAATATCAACCATGTCTGTTAAATCTCTGCTTTGAATGGCATCTTCAGCTTCTGCCACTTCAATGCTGGGTTTAAACTTTTTCAATTCCTCTTCAAAATCAATCATGACATCCTCCTATAAGGTAAAGGACATTGGGAGTAATTCTCCCAAGGTGAACTTTTTATACCCCTGCTGATTTCCCAGCAAGACAATCATATTCTCATCGGCAAATTCTTTAAGAACCTGTCGGCAAATTCCACAAGGTGTGCAAATACCGGTAATATTTCCATTTAAGCCGCCAACAATAGCAATGGCATAGAAGTTTCTATGTCCTTCACTTACCGCCTTAAATACGGCGGTACGCTCTGCACAGTTGGTTGCTCCATAAGAAGAATTTTCTATATTTGCTCCCATATAAATATTTCCATCGGCGGTTAAAAGTGCTGCACCTACCTGAAATTTTGAGTAGGGACTGTAGCTTTTTTCCATTGCCTTCTTTGCATAGGACACTAAGCTTTCTTCTAGCTCTTTAGACAACACCAAATTCTCTGCCATTATTTCTCACCTGCTTTTATTAGCTTTACTACTCTACTACTTCCTAAACGGTCTGCTCCAAGTTCTAGAAAATGTCTTGCATCATCTAAAGTAGAGATTCCGCCCGCAGCTTTGATTTTTTTATCTTTTGACATATGCTCTGCCATAAGAGAAATTACTTCAAAAGTAGCTCCTCCGGTAGAAAATCCTGTAGAAGTTTTTATAAAGTCTGCATGGGAATGATTAATTGCCTGGCACATTGCCACAATCTCTTCCTCTGTTAAAAGACAGCTTTCAATAATGACTTTTAGTGTTTTTTCACCGCAGGCTTCTTTTACTTCATTGATTTCGTCAATGATCCAATCCCAGCGATTCTCCTTCACCCAGCCAACATTTACTACCATATCAATTTCCGAAGCACCATTTTGCACTGCTTCTTCCGCTTCATAGGCTTTTACTGCGGTGGTAGAATATCCATTTGGAAACCCAATTACAGTACATACAGATAGTTCTGAATCAGCTTCCGCAATGTATTCTGCTGCCGGTGCAACAAAAGAAGGAGGAATACAAATAGAAGCCGTCTTATACTTCATTCCATCTTCAATTATTTCCACAATTTCATCCCAGGTAGCATCTACATTCAATAATGTATGATCTACATGACTTAATAATTCTTCATTTGAAATCACATTTGCTCCAATCTGGCAACTACCTCTGCCATCATCTGCTCATATTTTTCCAACTTTGCTTTTTCTTCAGCAACCTTTGCTTCCGGTGCTTTCGATAAGAATTTTTCGTTAGAAAGCATACCCTTTGAACGGGCCAATTCTTTTTCTAACTTTGCTTTTTCTTTATTTAAACGTTCCTTTTCTTTTTCAAAGTCAACTAAGTCTTCCAAAGGAACATAAAGTACTGCATCAGGAATAACAACGGAAACTGCCTTATCATCAATTCCCTCTTTTCCTTCCTGAACCACTACATCTGTAGCTCCAGCTAAGCCTTCATATACAGGACGAACCTTTGTAAAGATTTCTCTTACATTTTCCTTTGCTGAAGTAACAAAAATCTTTGCCTTTCTAGAAGGTGGTACATCCATATCTGTACGAAGGGTTCTCATTCCACGAACTAAATCTTTGGCACGTTCTACCATTGCCTCTTCTTCTTTATAATTCCACTCTTCTGTAAATACAGGCCAGTCAGAAATCATAATAGACTCCTCTTCTGGATGAAGAGAACAGAAAATTTCTTCTGTAACAAATGGCATATAAGGATGTAATAATTTCAATCCATTTGTAAGAACTGTATTTAGTGTCCAAAGTGCAGCATTTGCTGAAATCGCATCATTTTCCTTATTGTACAAACGAGGTTTTACGATTTCAATATACCAATCGCAGAACTCATCCCAAATAAAGTCATATACCTTTTGAACGGCAATACCAAGTTCGTATTTATCCATGTTGTCAGTAACATCTTTTGCCAGGGTATTTACCTTTGAGAGAATCCACTTATCTGCCTCTGTAAGTTCATCACCAGAAGGTTTCGTAATGGTAACACCTTCCATATTCATCATAATAAATCTTGCAGAATTCCAGATCTTATTGGCAAAGTTTCTACTATTTTCTACACGCTCCCAATAGAAACGCATATCATTTCCAGGTGCATTACCTGTAATTAAAGTAAGACGAAGTGCATCTGCGCCATACTTATCAATCACTTCCAAAGGATCAATTCCGTTTCCTAAAGACTTTGACATCTTACGGCCCTGATCATCACGAACCAAACCGTGGATTAAAACAGTATGGAATGGAGATTTATCTGTATGGGCATATCCGGAGAATACCATTCTTACTACCCAGAAGAAGATAATGTCATATCCTGTTACCAACACATCGGTAGGATAGAAGTAATCTAACTCTTCTGTTTTTTCCGGCCATCCTAAAGTTGAGAAAGGCCAAAGTGCTGATGAGAACCATGTATCAAGTGTATCTTCATCTTGTTTTAAATGAGTGCATCCACATTTTGGACACTTCTCTGGAACTGCATCTGACTTGGCAACTACGATTTCACCGCAATCAGCACAGGTATACGCAGGGATTCTATGTCCCCACCAAAGCTGACGGGAAATACACCAGTCACGAATATTTTCTAACCAGTGTAAATAGGTCTTATCAAATCTCTCTGGAACAAACTTTAATTCTCCAGACTTGATTGCAGCAATTGCTGGCTTTGCCAACTCTTCCATGGCAACAAACCACTGAGGTTTTACCATAGGCTCAACGGTAGTATGACATCTGTCATGAGTTCCTACGTTATGTTCATGATCCTCAATACGAACCAAAAGTCCCATCTCGTCTAATTTCTTAACGATGATTTCTCTTGCTTCGTAACGATCCATTCCTTCGAATTCACCACCATTTTTATTAATGGTTGCATCGTCATTTAAAATATTAATAATTGGAAGGTCATGTCTCTTTCCAACTTCAAAATCGTTAGGGTCATGAGCTGGTGTAATCTTAACCACACCAGTACCAAATTCCATATCTACATAAGCATCTGCTACAACAGGAATCTCACGATTTACAAATGGAAGTAAAACTTTCTTTCCAACAATATCTTTGTATCTATCATCTTCAGGATTTACGGCTACGGCTGTATCACCAAGCATAGTCTCAGGACGGGTAGTAGCAAACTCTACAAACTTTCCTTCTTCTCCAACAATAGGATATTTAATATGCCAGAAATGTCCTTTTTGATCTTCATATTCTACTTCTGCATCTGAAATTGAAGTCTGGCAAACAGGACACCAGTTAATGATACGTTCTCCCTTATAAATATAACCTTCGTTATAAAGTTTAACGAAAACTTCTTCTACTGCCTTTGAACATCCTTCGTCCATGGTAAAGCGTTCTCTTTCCCAATCAGCAGAAGAACCCATTTTCTTTAACTGGTTTAAGATACGGTTACCATAATCTTCTCTCCAGTCCCAGCATTTTTCCAAGAAACCGTCACGGCCAAGGTCAGCCTTTTCAATTCCCTGTTCCTTTAAGGCATTAATTACCTTTACTTCTGTAGCAATTGCTGCATGGTCAGTACCTGGCTGCCATAAAGCATTATAGCCCTGCATTCTCTTATAACGGATTAAAATATCCTGCATGGTATTATCAAGAGCATGTCCCATGTGAAGCTGTCCAGTAATATTTGGTGGTGGCATTACAATCGTAAAAGGTTTTTTACTACGATCTACCTCTGCGTGGAAATAACCGTTATCTTCCCACTTTTTATATAAGCGATCTTCTAGTCCTTTCGGATCGTATGTCTTAGCTAATTCTTTCATGAATAAAAACTCCTAACTGTTCTTTTTGCATACTTAAATATTATACCCACAAATCAAAAAATTCCTCAATACCAAAATCCTTTTTTTAGGTTTGGATTGTTGTAGGGATCTCTTTTCCACTTTGTTCCCCATTTCTCCATAAGAATTTCTTCCTGGTTCTTATCTTTTCGATTGTTTTTATATTGAAATTTTACATAAGGGTCATATACATTTTCATATCCAGCTTCATAAGCTTTGAGACAAAGATTAATAATCTCTGCTTCCCCATTTAATTCCTTTGATTCTTCCTTAAATCTATCATAAATGGATTTTCTCATAACTACAGGTCCACATACTGCCATATAATTTTGAAAGGTATGTATGCGATCCATGTATCCACCTTCTGTGAGAATTTCCTTTTCAAAAACATATTCATACTTTTTATTCTGAAAATCTAAAAAAACTCCACATTGAATAAAGTGATTCCTATCACATCCGGCGCCACCTACAACTCCAACATTTTCCTGCTGTGCAATTGCCTTTAGTTGATCCAGACTTCCTTCAATAATAGTGGCGTCTTCCATACCTAAAACCACAAATTCTTCCTTAGAGTTGAGTACATAATCGATTTTTTGAACTCCCGGGAACTTCGTAAGAGATACCGAAGCTTCCACCCCCACTCGTTTCAAATGGGCAGCCACAGCTCGTCTTCCAGCCTGAAAGGCATAGATTTTTGTTTTAGGATCTCCTGCCGTAGAATCAGGATGGGCTCTCCAATGATATAAAATCTTCGGAATATGATAAATTGACCTGGCATTTTCGGCACATCGTAAAATAAAATCATAATCCTGGGCGCCATCAAATTCTCTCGAAAAACCTCC
>JAIKXK010000408.1 GCA_024684155.1 Lachnospiraceae bacterium
GGATTTTCCTTTGTGTAAGAAAAATACACATCCTTAAATTCAATATGTCCCGGGTTTTGAATTTCATCCCGTCCATCGTCTGTCACTTCTTCACTGTCGATTAAGTCAAAGAGTCGCTTTGCACAAACCACAGCGTTTTGCATTTCTGTAACTACTCCGGTGACTTCGTTAAATGGTTTTGAATATTCTCTGGCATAACCTAAAAATGTGGTCAAAGCACCGATGGTAATACCGCCATTTAAGGCAATGTATGATCCAGCCACAATAACTCCAGCATAAATCAAAGAATTAATAAATCTTGTACCCGGATTTGTCACGGAAGAATAAAAGGTAGCCTTAAAGGCGTTATCGTTTAGGATATCGTTTTGGCGAATAAACTCCTTTGCATTGTCATCCACGTAGTTAAAGTCCTTTAACAAGTCCATCTGTGTGATACCCTCACGGATATGTTCCGTTAAATCACCTCTGGAAATGGCCTGGGCCTTAAAGTAGGTCTTTGTCTTTGAAGCCACAAACTTCGCAAAGAAAAATGAAAGGGGCGTAAGAGCAACTACTACAAGAGCAATTCCTACATTGATTCGCATCATAAACACAATAGTTCCAAGAATAGTTAAAATTCCTGTAAAAAACTGATTGAATCCAAGTAACAGTCCATCAGATAGAGCGTCTGCATCAGTGATGATTCGGCTGACATAATCCCCCTGAGATGCACCGTCAATTTTTTTCAAAGGAAGTTTTAGTGTCTTGGCAAAGGCCTGCCGACGAATTTCCTTTGTAAAGCCATAACAGATAAAGTTATTACAACGGCCCATTAAATACTGGCCTAGGGCACCTACCATAATCATAGCTGCCATCTTTTTTAAGATAAAATAAAGCTCGTTAAAATCAACCTGGTTTTTGTCCACGATACAATCCACTGCTTCACCAATGTAGATTGGTACAAACAAGGTTGCGATTACGGAAAACAAGGCAAAGATTAAGCTTAAGATAACGTATCCCATGTAAGGACGAAGTTCTTTTAATGCTCTTTTCATGCTTCCACCTCCTTTGGATACTGACAATAGTAAATTTCCTCGTAGGTAGGACAGCTTTTAAGAAGTTCTTCATGAGTTCCAATGCCCTGGATTTCTCCGTTTTCCAGCACCAATACTTTGTCTGCATCAAGACAGGAGGAAGCACGCTGGGAAATAAAGATAACCGTAGGCTTCCAGGGAAGAGACTTTAACTCTTCACGAAGTCTTCGCTCTGTTGCTAAATCAAGGGCCGATGCACTGTCATCTAAAATCAAAACTTCCGGTTTCTTTGCCAGAGCTCTTGCAATGGTAAGACGCTGTCTTTGACCACCTGAGAAGTTATTTCCTCCACGGCTAACCCCAGTTTGCAAGCCTTCTTTATCACGAATTACATCTGCCACCTGAGCAGAAGAAAGTGCCTCCCAAAGTTCATCTTCAGAAGCCTCGGGAGAAGCCATACGAAGATTTGACTCCACGGTTCCGGAGAATAGTCTTGCATGCTGTGGCACAATACCAAAGTGACTGGATACTTCTTCATCCGAATAGCTTTGGATATTTTTGCCCTTGAATAAAATCTCCCCTTCTGTCACATCATAGTTGTGATGGAGAAGCTGAATCAAAGTAGATTTACCGGAACCGGTTCCTCCGATCACTGCAAAGAAGTCTCCTGCCTTCATGGAGAAGTTGATGTTTTCTAGCACCGTCTCCGGAGCATCCGGATAAGAGAAGGAAACGTTTTTAAATTCCAGTAAGGTATTATTTTCTACTTTTGAATTTATAGTTTCCTTTTTTGCACAGGTTTTATCCATAAGAGAAATAAAGGTTCTCTCATCTGCAGTGGCACTCATAACTTCATCCACACGATTTACCGATGCCATGGCACGAGTTAAAAGCAGGATTAGGTTTGAAAGTTTTAACAGTTCCACTAAAATCTGTGACATATAGTTGGTAAGAGCCACAACTTCACCCTGATCAGAATTTCCAATATTTACATTCCATCCGGAGAAATAAAGAATGGCGATTACGCCAAGGTTGATTACCACGAAGGTCAATGGATTTAAAAGAGCAGAAATCTTTCCTGCGTGAATTTGCTTTCCGTAAAGCCCTTCTGTTTCATCAATAAATCCCTGGTTTTCGTTGTCCTCCTGACGAAAGGCACGAACCACACGAACACCGGAAATATTTTCTCCTACGCGAAGAGTTAACTTTTCCAAAGCTCCCTGAATCTTCCGAAACATAGGCAGGGTGGATTTCATAATTCCTACAATTATAAGTAAAAGCACTGCAATAACTGCCACAAAAATCAGGGCAGCTTTGGCATCTAAAATAAATGCCATTAAAAGGGCACCGAATACGATAAAAGGCGAACGCAAGAGTAGGCGAAGCACCATATTGATTCCGTTTTGCACCTGGTTAATATCGTTGGTAATACGTGTAATTAATTTGCTCGAACCAAAACGATTCAAGGTTTCTTCTGAGAAGGTTCCAATATGAAGATACATATCTCTTCTCATGGCACCGGCAGAATAGATTGCCGCCTTTGCCGCAAAATACTGTGCAGTAATGGCAGATACCACACCCACCACTGCAAGAAGAATCAAAACCCCACTCATTTTTACAAGGTAGGCTTCATCCTTCAAAATAATTCCTTTGTTAATAATGTCAGCAACAACAAGAGGCACCAGCAGTTCAAAAATAGCCTCTAGCATTTTGAAAAGTGGTGCCAATATTGTTTCTTTTTTAAATTCCTTTAAATAAGATAATACTAGTTTCATAAAACTCCGT
>JAIKXK010000008.1 GCA_024684155.1 Lachnospiraceae bacterium
CCTAACATAATACTATTTCGGCTTCTTTTTTTAACCTTATACAAAAGAGAATCCGCTGCATGTAAATAATTCCATGGACTTTGACCATGTTCTGGAACACTCCAGTAAATTCCCTGGGAAATTGTAAGTATCTTATGAGAAAGCTTGGTATACTTATGCTCAAACTCTGCCTTAAAAATCATTTCCTTTAATTCTTTTGCAATGGCAAAGACTTCCTTATCCGTATATCCCTCATAAATAACAACAAACTCATCACCACCATAGCGGGCACAAAAAACACCGTCATGAGATTGAAGCGACATAATAGCATTGGCAACAAACCGAATACACTTATCACCGGCCTGATGTCCGTAGTTATCATTAAACTCCTTGAAGTAATCAATATCTAAGATTTCAATGGCAAAACCAACACCATTTTGTACCGAACGATAAAAGGCCTCATCTGCATATTCACTTAACTTCAAACGGTTATGCATTCCCGTTAAGGCATCTGTCTCTGACTTCATCTGAAGGGCACGATTTGCAATCTCAACTTCTCTTGTGATATTTGCAAGTTCGTTTAACCGGCTTCGAAGTTCAATAGTATTTGAAATCATCATGCCTGTTTCCTGATCCATTAACTGATCAAGCTCAAAGTACTTCTTTGCTCCCTTTGCATAAGACTCCTCGTCTCCAATGGCTTTAAAACGCTTCATCTTTAGAATGAGAAGCTTCTTCTCTAGATTTCTAATACCTGTTCGCTTTGTCGATGGCTCCATTAAACTCATAATTTCCATGAATTCATCATAAAGCTCCATAGAAAGAAGCATTTTTAAATAATCATAAAAATCATCAAAGACATCTAAAACAGGTACTACCTCATCAAAGTTTTCCTTTATCAAAGAAATACATTTCTTGCATTCTTCATTTCTGCCCTGCTCACAGTAAAGTCTTGCTTCAAAACAGTACACCACTAACTTTTCCATAGGGACAAGCTTTGGCATACATTCTCGAATCAAACGATGATTAAATTCATCTGCAACATTTACTTCGCCCATATCAAGATAAGCCTTGCCAAGTCCCACGCAAGCTGCTGTCAGCGTACTAATATAGTTCTCCGAATCAGGATGATTATTAATATACTGATAGCCATTTTCAAAACTTTCAATGGCACTATCTGGATCTCCAATATTTAAATAAAGGTTTCCAAGGTTCATATGAACCACCCACTCTAAATCTGGGAGACGATATTCCTGACAATAATGAATAGCCTGCATATAATAATCCATGGCAAAGGGAGCATTCCCCCTGTTTAAGGACATAATCCCAAGCATATTATTTGCCATAGTTAAATAGCCCCATTCTTTAATTGCTTTTAAGGGCTCTAAACACATAATCATTTCCCGATAGAAACTTGCAGTATCGTTCATTAAGTAATAGGTTTCTCCTAAAGAAAAACGAGCAAACCCAATAAGGGCGTTATCGTTTTGAGAAAGGCCATACTGCTCTAGTTCCTTACAGGAAGCTATGGTTCGCTTTGGGTCTTTTCCACGGCTCTCCTGAATATCCTGTATTAACTTTTGTATCTCACTTCGATATAAACCAATATCCACGAGATACCTCCTATCAGATTAATTTCTTTAGCGCATCTGATAAAGTGGCAAACTCTTCAAGTGTTAAGGTCTCTCCTCGAAGACTTTCATTCCAGCCTAAAGACCGAAGCACCTCCATAGTTTGCTGCTTTGTAATTGATATATCTGCTGCATTTCCAATGCCATTTGCCAGGGTCTTTCGACGTTGGGCAAAAGAAGCGCGGATAACTTGAAACATAAATTTCTCATCTTCCACTTCTACTGGTGGATGTTCATGTTTTTTTAAACAAATAACTGCAGAATCCACATTTGGAGCTGGCATAAAGCAATGACGAGATACAATGGTTACAAGCTCTGGCTCACAGTAATACTGTACTGCCAAAGAAAGTGCACCATAATCTTTGGTACCAGGACCGACACGCATACGATCTGCTACCTCTTTTTGAATCATAATGGTAATAGATTTTAGGGGCACCTCTCCCTCAAGTAATCCCATAACGATGGGTGTTGTAATGTAATAAGGAAGATTTGCCACCACCTTTATCTCGGCACCCTCTTCAATCTTATTAACCTCTTCTCGTACATCCACCTTTAAAATATCTGCATTTAGAATGGTTTTATTGGAAAATGGGCTTAAGGTTTCCTCCAAAATCGGAATTAAGTTAGAATCGATCTCTACCGCTAAGACATGTTTTGCTCTTTCACATAATCGCTCTGTAAGGGTTCCTATACCAGGTCCCACTTCAACTACTACGTCATTTGGACCAATCTCAGCCGCATCCAATATTTTTTCCAAAACATGATCATCAATCAAAAAATTCTGACCAAATTTTTTCTGAAATCTGAATTTGTACTTTTCAATAATACCGGCAGTTCTGGCCGGATTTGAAATATGCAGTGTACTCAAAATTCAATCCTTTCTTCCATTAAAACATACTTTTATACAAATGTGAAAATTTATTTAACCTTCGTAAATAATTCGAAGGCATTTTTTTCTGTTACTTCCATTACTTCTGCTTCTGTAATTTCACGAAGTTTTGCGATTTCACTAATTATATAAGGCAAATAGGTGGAATCGTTTCTCATGCCTCGAAAAGGAGTAGGTGCCATGTAGGGAGAATCTGTTTCTGTTAAGATTCGGTTCAATGGGATTTTTTTCACTGTTTCCTTTAACTTCTTTCCATTCTTAAAGGTTACTACTCCACCCACACCAATATAATAGCCAAGCTTTACATATTCCACTGCCAATTCCGGAGAATAGGAATAACAGTGAATCACTCCTTTTGTTCCTTTTGCTGCAGCTTCCTTCATAATTTGAAAGGTTTCTTCTGCTGCATCTCTGGAATGAATAATTACAGGCAAATCCAGCTTTCTTGCTATTTCAAGCTGTTCTAAAAAAACTTTTCTCTGAAGTCTGTGATTTTCTTCCTCTTTATCCCAGTAGTAATCCAGGCCAATTTCACCAATGGAAACCACTTTTTTTTCTTTTTTTGCAGTTTCAAAGAGCCACTCCATTCCATCTGGTTCTTTTTCCAAACAGGAAATATCGCTAGGGTGGATGCCTATAGCTGCATAGATAAAGTCATATTCTTTTGCAAGCTCAATACTTCTTCTGCTGGCATCTAAGGTGGAACCTACATTAATTATATGACCAATGTTTTTCTTTTGCATTAATGAAAGAAGTTCGACTCTATCTGAATCGAACCCCTCATCATCATAATGTGCATGACTTTCAAAAATCATTTAACAAATCTCCGCTCCGGAAGGCATATCCTTTTCTGGTGTCATAAGGGAAAGATTTCCTTCTGCATCCTCTGCGCAAAGAAGCATTCCTTCTGATAATACCCCGGCCAGTTTTGCAGGTTTTAAGTTCACTAAAACCATAACCTTTTTACCAACCATCTCTTCTGCAGAATAATATTTTTTAATTCCTGATACAATCTGCTTTGTCTGGCTACCAATCTTTACCTGAGAACAAAGTAACTTCTTAGACTTAGGCACTTCTTCACATGATACAATTTCACCAACCTGAAACTGCATTGCTCCAAAATCATCAAAGGTGATTTCCGGCTTTGCTTCAATATCAATGCCTTCTTCCTCTTCTTTTTCTTCCGAAACTGTTCCATTTAAAGCAGCCTGCTTTTCCTGAAGTACTGCTACCTTTTCCATAACCTCATCTAACTTCAAACGTTCAAACAAGATTTCCGGCGTAGCTGTTACCTTTGTGCCATTTTCATAATGACCAAATGTGGTTAAATCATCATAAGCAACTTCTTTAGCATTTAACTGAGCAAAAATCTTTTCACAGGTTTCTGGCATAAAGCTTGTAAGAAGAGATGTTCCAATGGTAATAGACTCTACTAAGTTATATAAAACAGTAGATAATCGATCTGCCTTTGCCTCATCCTTTGCAAGTACCCAAGGTTCTGTCTCATCAATATATTTATTGCAACGTTTAAATACGGAAAATACTTCTGTTACAGCATCTGCCACACGAAGATCAGCCATCTTTGCTTCTACCTTGTCTCTTGCAGAAGTTACAACAGCCTTTAACTCTTCATCCACTGCTTCTTTCACACCCTTGTCAGAAACAACACCATCAAAGTATTTATTACTCATGGAAATGGTACGGTTTACAAGGTTACCTAAGGTATTTGCCAAATCAGAGTTAATACGTTCTACTAAAAGCTCCCAT
>JAIKXK010000100.1 GCA_024684155.1 Lachnospiraceae bacterium
TTTGCTGATTTTCCATCCAATACTACCTATTCTTACTTAGGGGAAAATGAATACGAACAGGAATATAATGAAGGAATTTATGTAGGATACCGCTATTTTGATTCCTTTGATAAAAAGCCAAGATATCCTTTTGGATATGGATTATCCTACACAGACTTTTCTATGACTTGTAAAAAAATAAGTCAAAAGGGAAGATGTTTTGAAGTAGATGTTGTAGTGAAAAATACAGGAAATACAGCAGGAAAAGAAGTGGTGGAGCTATATGCTACGGTACCATTCGGTGAAGAAGGAGCAGAAAAAAAGCGTCTGGTTGCCTTTGGAAAAACAAAGAAGTTAAAACCGAAGCAGGAGGAAAAAATATCCCTTACATTTTCAGCAGATGCATTGGCAAAGTATCATAGCTTAGATGCTACTTTCGTCCTGGAAGAAGGAGAATATTTGCTTCGCTGTGGAAATAGTTCGGCTGATACAGCGATTGTTGGTCGACTTCTTTTAGAAAAAGAAATTATACCGGAACAATGTGTAAATATCTGCCCTGGTGGTGAAAAGGTAAAGGAGATTACTCCTCCAAAAAGAGAAGAGGAACAAATTCCAGAGGATGTAATTGTCGTAGAAATTGATGCTGGTAAGATTCCTACCATAGAACATGAATATGAAAAATTACCGGTTTATGACAAGAAGATGAGTGATAAAATTAAACGCTTAGTAGAGAGCTTAACCAATGAAGAATTAGCCCGCTTAGTTTGTGGTGGAGGAACCAGTAACGAAAATCTTCCAGTAAATGCCATGGGAGCCAGCGGAACCACCACACCGGATTTATATGAATCAAAGAAAATACCAAACGTTATTTTATCTGATGGACCGGCAGGATTGAATCTTACCATGCATGTGGTAGAACTTCCGGATGGTTCATTAAAGGCTGGCCTTACAGAGGAAAATCTAGCTGCCTATAAGAGATATTTATTTGGTATTGCTGGCATGGGATTAAAGAGAAAAATGGCTAAGCCGGAAGATGGAATTATGCATTATCAATTTGCTACTGCCTGGCCTTGCAGTCAGCTTTTAGCCCAAAGTTTCGATGTTGATTTAATGGAAAAAATTGGCGATGGTGTTGGAAAAGAAATGGAAGAATATGGAGTAACAATTTGGCTTGCTCCGGGAATGAATATTCATAGAAATCCTCTTTGTGGAAGAACCTTTGAATATTATTCCGAAGATCCTTATGTATCAGGAAAAATGGCAGCAGCCGTTGTAAAGGGCGTTCAAAAACACAAGGGTAAGGGCATGAGTATTAAACATTTTGCTGCAAATAACTGTGAATTAAATCGAAATGAATCTTCTTCTAATGTGAGTGAACGAGCACTTCGAGAGATTTATTTAAAGGGATTTGAAATAGCAGTAAAAGAGTCTTCACCTATGACGGTAATGGCTTCTTACAATATGGTAAATCATGTCTATGCTACCAATAACTATGATTTACTTGTAAAAGTATTACGAAATGAATGGGGCTTTGATGGTCTTGTAATGAGTGACTGGGATTCCATGAAGGCAGATCGAAGTGACTGTATGAAACCACAAACTTCAGATGTCTTAAAGGCTCACTCTGCTCAGTGTGATCTTGTAATGCCAGGCAGAGAGGATCAGATAGAAGCTCTAACAAAGGCATTAGATGTTGATTTAGTCAGTAGAGATGATGTAAAACGCTCTGCTGGTAGAATTCTAAAAATGATTAGTGAAAATACAATAATTAAATATTAACAACTACAGGTCTACCTCTCAGAAAGGCACCTTGCATCCTTGATTAAAGATTTGGATGCTGGGTGCTTTTTGCTTTGAAAAAAGAAAAGTAAATAGATGGAACCGGATAGCAACATACACTGTGGGTTTACTTTTTCTGACACTTAATTTGTGTTAAAATATCCACAGTTAAATTCTAAAGATTAGGAAAGAGGAACTACATGTCATTTGTTCATTTGCACACCCATACACAATACAGTTTGTTAGATGGTTCAAATAAAATTGTAAACTATGTTCAAAAGGTAAAGGACATGGGGATGAATGCTTGTGCTATTACAGACCACGGCGTCATGTATGGTGTCATTGATTTTTATAAGGAATGTAAAAAACAGGGGATTAATCCCATATTGGGTTGTGAAGTATACGTTGCCCCCGACAGTCGATTTGATCGAGAAATTTCCAAAGGTGAGGATCGTTACTATCACCTGATTTTGTTGGCGGAAAACGATTTGGGTTACGCAAACCTTATGAAGATTGTCTCCATTGGATTTATCGATGGATTTTATTATAAGCCTCGTGTGGACTTTGAGACTTTAGAGAAGTATCACGAAGGCTTG
>JAIKXK010000103.1 GCA_024684155.1 Lachnospiraceae bacterium
AGAACCCTGTACGTCTGCTTTTACAATTAAGTCTAATTCTTTTAAGTTACCAGCCTGAATCTGAGAGAAGATATCATCCAAGCTCATTCTGCTTCTGGTCTCTTCAATTAACTTATTCTTGTTTTCAGCAACAAAGGTTTCCGCGAAGGTACGAGCTTCTTTTTCGTTGTCCATAGACACAAAAATTTCACCTGCATTAGGAACTTCACTCAAACCTAAAATTTCTACTGCAGTAGAAGGTCCTGCCTTCTTTACATTACGGCCATGTTCGTCAATCATAGCACGTACCTTACCATAAGAACTTCCGGCTGCCACAGGATCTCCAACATGAAGAGTACCTTTTTGTACCAATACAGTAGCAACAACACCACGTCCCTTATCAAGCTCAGCTTCTACGCAAAGACCACGAGCATTACGTTTAGGATTTGCTTTTAACTCTAAAATTTCTGCTGTTAAAAGAATAGTTTCTAGCAAATCGTCAATACCTTCATGGGTATGAGCAGATACAGGAACAAATTCTGTAGATCCACCCCAGTCAGAAGGAATAAGTTCATACTCAGATAATTCCTGTTTTACACGTTCCACATTGGCGTTTGGTTTATCAATCTTATTAATAGCAACAATAATTTCAATTCCAGCAGCTTTTGCATGATTAATCGCTTCCACAGTCTGAGGCATTACACCATCATCTGCTGCAACAACTAAGATTGCAATATCTGTAGAAGAAGCACCACGCATACGCATAGCAGTAAATGCTTCATGTCCAGGAGTATCTAAGAAGGTAATCTTTTGTCCGTTAATAGAAACGCCATAAGCACCAATCTTTTGTGTAATACCACCGGCTTCACGATCTGTTACTCTTGTATCACGAATGGCATCCAAAAGAGAAGTTTTACCATGATCAACGTGACCCATAACACAAACTACAGGTGGACGAGGGATTAAATCCTTTGGATCTTCCTCTTCTTCTTTTAAAAGTTCTGCAATCACATCAACTTTTTCTTCCTGTTCACAAACACAGTTAAACTCTAGCGCGATTTCTTCTGCCTGTTCATAGTCAACTGCCTGGTTAACTGTAACCATCTGACCTTTCATAAAGAGTTTCTTTACAATTTCAGAAGGCTGAACAATCATCTTTTCAGCCAATTCTTTAATGGTAATTCTTTCAGGTAAAGTAATTGTAAGGATTTCATCCTCATTTCTGGTAGGAGTTTCCTTCTTATACTTTTGCTTCTTCTTACCACCATTTTTTTCAAGGTTTACATAACGCTCCTGCTTCTTGCCAAGTGCATCATGTTCTCTGTTCTTACCCTGTTTCTTCTTTGAATTATCACGATCTCTTCCATTATCTTTTCCTTTTGCAGTATCTGCTGCTGCAACAGGAGCAGTTCTATTTCTATCCTTAGAGAAGTTTTTATCATTGTTACGATCGTTATTTCTCTCAGAATTTCGATTATTTCTATCAGAAGATCTATTATTTCTATCGTTATTACGATTATCCTGTCTGTCTTTATTAAATGAACCTCTGTCATTGCTACGATTATTAGCAGGTTTTCTATCGTTATTACGATTATTATTAGAATTAAAGTCCTTCTTTGGTGATGCTACATTCTCATTATTTGAAGTAGTTTCTTCTGGAGTAGGTCTTGTAGCCTGTGGACGAACAGTACGTTCACTCATTGGACGTGGCTTAATAGGAGAAAAGCCCTGTGGTTTGTTTTCCTTTCTCAAAGGACGGTTTCCACCCTGTCCATTATTTCTTCTATCACCATTAGATCTTTGATTTTTATCATCTCTTCTACGGTTGTTAGAATTTTTATTGTATCTGGAATTTCCTGTATTAACTACAACGGAAATATTTTTCTTTTTCTTAGGTTTATCATCTGCTGTTTCACTATTTTCGGAAACTGCTGATGTTTTTTCATCGGATTTCTTAGGAGCCGAAAATTGATTTCTCACCAAATTAATTTGGTCATCTTCTAATCCTTTGGTTGAAGATTTCACTTCAAATCCTTTATCATTAAAAAACTGAATAATATCTTTACTGTTTACGCCGATTTCGTCAGCTAATTCTTTAATTTTCAATTTAGCCATCTAAAATCCTCCTATCTATAAGCTTTGATATCAACCTTTTCTATAATGGATGTTGCAAGGTTCTCATCTGTAATTGCAACTAAGGCACTAAATTCTTTACCGATGCATTTCCCCAATTCTTCCTTCGTACCATAGAAAAAATATGGAGTTTCATAATATTGACACATATTTTCAATATCCTTTTTTCGACGGTCACTTCCATCGACTGCTCCGATTACTAAATAGGCCATCTGGCTTTTTACCGCTTCTTCTACTTGAAAGGTTCCAGCCTTTAAACAACCAGCCTTTTTTGCAATTCCAAGCATGGATAACACTTTATCAGGCTTCATACTTATTCAGCTCCTGCTCTAATCCATTATAAATATCAGTTGAAATTTTACATTTAAAAGATCTTTCTAAACCCTTGTTCTTAATTGCTTTTTGTAAACAAGATTTAGATTTGCATATATATGCCCCTCGACCATTTTGCGCCCCTGTTTCATCAAGCACAAATTTCTCGTCAGAAATTTTAGCCACACGAATCAGTTCACTTTTTTCTTTCATTTCATTACAGCCGATGCACTTACGCAATGGTTTATTCTTCTTCTTCATCATAGAATTCTTCATCATAATATTCTTCGTCATACTCTTCATCATATTCAATGAAGTCACCAGATTCTCTTGCCTGGGTTTCAGACTTAATATCAATCTTGAATCCAGTAAGTCTCGCTGCAAGACGAGCATTTTGTCCCTTCATACCAATTGCAAGTGATAACTGATCATCAGGAACAACGACCTTTGCCGACTTTTCATCAGAATCAGCAATTACTGATATTACCATAGCTGGTGATAAAGCATTCTGAATTAAATATGCTGGATTCTCATCCCAATTAATAATATCAATCTTTTCATTATGAAGTTCAGAAACAATGGCATTTACACGACTACCGTTCATACCAACACAAGCACCAACAGGATCAACATCAGGATCATTTGACCAAACTGCAATTTTACTTCTGTTTCCTGCTTCTCTTGCAATTGCCTTAATTTCAACAATTCCATCTTTTACTTCTGTTACTTCTTCTTCAAATAACTTCTTTACAAGTTCTGGATGAGTACGAGAAACTCTCATACGTAATCCCTTTTGCGTATTTCTAACTTCAAGGATATATACCTTAATACGATCGGTAGGTTTATAATGTTCTCCTTCAATCTGTTCATTCTTTGTAAGAATCGCATCCGCCCTTCCAAGATTAATAGAGATATTATCTCCGCTGTAACGCTGAACAATACCAGTAACTACCTGATGTTCTTTTTCATAGAATTCATTATAAATGGTATTTCTTTCATCTTCACGAATCTTTTGAATAATCATATTCTTAGAAGAATTTGTAACGATACGGCCAAAGCTTTTGGTATCAATTTCCATACGAACAACATCACCAATTACCAAGTCACTGTTAATCTCATGTGCTTCTTCTAATGTGAGTTCAAGTGCTTCATCCTGCAAATCCTTTACATCAACAACCTTTTTAGATGCATATACATGATTTTCACCTGTAGTTGCATCTATTTCTACAGAAATATTTTCAGCTGTTCCAAAGTATTGCTTACAAGCATTTAAAATAGAACCTTTAATTGCTTCAATTAAAGAATCCTTATCAATACTCTTTTCATTTTCAACGGTGTTTAACGCGAACAATAATTCATCCTTATCCATTTTTTGCCTCCTTCATAATAAATAAGAAATTAAAAATCTATAGTTAATCGAATCATGGAAATATCTTTTCTCTGAAAAGTAAAGTCTCCATCTTCGAAGGTAATGGTAACAGACTCTTTATCATAACTTGATAAGATCCCCGTAAATTCCTTTTGTTTATCAAACGCTTTATAAGTTTTAATATCTACGTTCTTCCCAAGATTTCGCTCAAAATCCTTATCCTTTTTTAACGGACGATCCAATCCAGGGGAAGAAACCTCGAAAATATACTGTTCCTTAATGTAGTCTTCTTTATCTAGAATTTCATTCATTTCTCGACTGACATCTACACAATCATTAATGGTAATACCACCTGGCTTTTCAATGTAAGCTCGTAAATAATAGTCATTTCCTTCTTTTACGAATTCAACATCATAGAGTTCAAATCCACGTTTTTCTACTATAGGTAGCATGTACTCTTCTGTTTTCTTTTCGTATTCTTCTTTTTTTGACATATACTGCCTTTCTTTCCTTTAATATATGTAAGAAAGACTCCCAAGTATAAACTTGGGAGTCTTCTTTACAACAGTTCCTAGGGGAATCGAACCCCTGTTTTCGCCGTGAGAGGGCGACGTCTTAACCGCTTGACCAAGGAACCATATCCTTATGCTGTTAAAACACAACAATAGGATATTACTATAAGTAAACTTGAAATGCAAGCACTTTTTATAATAAATTTATGATAATTTAGTCATCATAACCATTTGGATTATTTTTCTGCCATCTCCATGAGTCAGCACACATTTCTTTGATACCATACTTTGCTTCCCAGCCAAGTTCTTCCTTTGCTAAGGTAGCGTCAGAATAACAGGTTGCAATATCACCTGCACGACGAGGTTTAATCTGGTAAGGAATCTTAATACCATTGGCTTCTTCGAAGTTCTTTACGATATCTAATACACTGTAGCCTACTCCAGTACCAAGGTTATAAATCTTCAAGCCAGCTTTTTCTTCAATCTTCTTTAAAGCAGCCACATGACCTACTGCCAAATCAACAACATGGATGTAATCTCTTACTCCAGTACCATCTGGTGTATCATAATCATCACCAAATACTCCAAGTTCAGGAAGCTTTCCGATTGCAACCTGTGTGATATAAGGCATTAAATTATTTGGAATACCATTTGGATTTTCACCCATGCGTCCTGATGGATGAGCTCCAATTGGATTAAAGTAACGAAGTAATACTACATTCCATTCCTGATCAGCCTTTTGAATATCAGATAAAATCTGCTCTAGCATTGACTTTGTCCAACCATATGGATTCGTACACTGTCCCTTTGGACACTGCTCTGTAATAGGAATCTGAGCAGGATTTCCATATACAGTTGCAGAAGAAGAAAAGATAATGTTCTTACAGTTATTTTTTCTCATTACATCCACAAGAGTTAAGGTACCTGAAATATTATTTTCGTAGTATTCCCAAGGTTTTTGTACAGATTCACCTACAGCCTTTAATCCGGCAAAGTGAATACAACTATCAATCTTATTTTCAGCAAAGACTTTATTTAAAATATCTCGATCCAGGATATCTCCTTTATAAAACTTTACCTCTTTGCCTGTAAGCTCTTTCACTCTTTCTAATGATTTCTCGCTGGCATTATGAAGATTATCTAAAACTACTACTTCATAATTTGCATTTAACAATTCTACACAGGTATGAGAGCCTATAAAACCAGCACCTCCAGTAACCAAAATTGCCATAACTATACTCCTCTCTTTCTTTATCTTCCAAATTGATTAAGGATTTCATTCATTAATAGATATAAATTTCCTCTGCAATCTGCATGATATACAATGGAAATCATATGCTCATTTTCTTCATTGGTACAATAAGCAACCAAACAATATCCAGCAGGATTTGTAGTTCCTGTTTTCCCACCAATAACAGTAATGCCATCAGGAGCACTATAAGAACCAGATAAATAGCCACAGGTATTAGACCAGGACTGTTGCTGTTCTTCCCCAGCACTGTTTTTATAATAAACATCATAATTTACAGTCTGAAGAATTTCTGTTACTTCATTATAAGAAATGGCTGCATTAGAGATTAAATACATATCATAAATAGTCGTATAATGATCTTCGTCGTGCAATCCATTTGGTGTCACAAAATGAGAATGAGTTGCTCCAAGTTTTTTTGCTTCTTCATTCATAAGATCCACAAATGATTCTACATCACCAGAAACACCTTCTGCAATAGCAATGGCAGCGTCATTTCCACTTCGTAGCATAAGTCCATACAAAAGTTGGCGAAGCGTCAACACGTCTCCGGGATTTAAATTACAAATAGAAGAATCGCTTGCCTGATCACAGGCATATTCAGAAACAGTGATTTCTTGTTCTAAATCTCCATACTTAACTGCCACGTATGCTGTAAGCATTTTTGTGGTACTTGCAGGATATAATTTACCTAATAAATTTTGAGAATATAGGATTTCGCCAGAATCAATATTGAAAAGCCCTGCTCCTTCACAAACCTGAGAATCCACTTCATCTACGCCCAAATCACTGCCATCTGTAACACACAAAGACTGTGCCATTAAATTGGTGGATGACACTGGAGCATTGGATGTAAGTCCGTAGGTATAAGAATCCTCATACAAAGAATATGGATTCTCAACAACTACTTTTCCGCAGCCATTAAAACTTATTAATACGACTCCGACTAATATAATACTTATAATTTTATTTATACATTTCACGCCACTCAAGGTCTCCTCGATCTAATGACATTATTAATAATTCCGCAGTAGCTAAATTTGTAGCCAACGGTATGTTATGAGCATCACACAAACGTACAATGCTATTTACATCTGGCTCATGGGATTTTGCCTGTAGAGGATCTCTTAAGAATATAACCAAATCAATTTGATTATGTTCAATTTGAGCACCTAATTGTTGGGTACCTCCCAAATGTCCAGATAAATATTTATGAACCGTAAGGTTTGTAGCTTCTTCTACTAATCGGCCTGTAGTACCAGTAGCAAACAAGTCATTTCGTGAAAGTACACCCCTATACGCAATGCAAAAATTTTGCATTAATTTCTTTTTTGAATCATGAGCAACTAACCCAATATTCATCTGCCCTCTCTCCTTTTTCTAATATTTTTTCGCCTGTAAACTTACATTTAACACAAAACCTATACCAAAATACAGCGTGACTAAGGAAGTCAATCCATAGCTCATAAAAGGAAGTGTTAAACCAGTATTTGGGAACATTCCCGTAACTACACAAATATTTACAAAGGTCTGATAACCAATAATGGAAGCAATTCCAATACAAATCAATTCACCAGATAAATCTTTTGCTTTTTTCGCTGTTTTTAAGCAAAGAATGGTAACCGCAAATAATAATAGAATTATTATTAATGAGCCCACGAATCCAAGTTCTTCACCTGCTACTGCAAAGATAAAGTCTGTTTGAGGTTCCGAAATATAATTACCATTTTTTACAGATTCAATACTATCATTGTTCAATCCTTTTCCAAGGAGCTGACCTGAACCAATTGCCATAATAGAATTCTGCTGTTGATAAGAATATTGCGTATAGTCCTCTGGATAGAGCCAGGCAAGAATTCGATAATTCTGATATCCTTCTAATAAGGAAGCTCCACCATGGGTTAACACAATAAGTATAACAACTACAGCAACTACTCCTGCACCAATCACCGGAAAGACAATCTTATAACTAAGTCCAGCATAAAAAATCATAGATGCAATAATAAGAAATGTAACAATTGTTGTAGACAAATCCGGTTCTTCTTCGATTAATAGCAATGGAATTCCAGCAAGGACTGCAATAATAAGAATACGTTTTACTGTATTTATTTCATCTGCAAAACGAGGCAAATAGTAGGCAAAAAACAAAACTAAAAGAACCTTCGCTAACTCTGATGGTTGAAAACGAATAAAATTCAAGTCAATCCATCTTGTTGCGCCTTTTGAAGTATCACCAAAGACAAGTACTGCCCCAAGCATTCCAATAATCGCCACATAAAATAGCCAATAAAACTGTAGCACAAAATCATAATCAATTAATGCTACAACCACCATAACGATTACGCCTATAAGCATGCCTAGGATTTGTTTGTTTTGGTAGTCTGAATTAGCACTGCCAATAACTAAAATACCAATAATAGTTATAGCAAATACACATAGAACTAATGGTAAATTAAAATTTTTAAATCTGTAATTACGAAACATATGGTTTTACGAGAAAAGTATGCCATTTTCCAGTGGCTCCAAAATTAATTCATTTTGGAAAACACAAACACACTTTAAATCACCCTTCTTATCTTTTTTCTTAAATAAGCCCTGCTTTTCTTCGAATAAAGTAGGGTCAGTATATCCACATACATTTATACTGTCGCTGTGAAATTCAGAAGCAATCACGAAGGAAGATGTATCTTTATCATTTCCACAGATTACTTCACCGTATATTTTTCCAAGGCAAATCACACTGCCAAGGGATTTTACTGTAACATTTCTTTTAATATCACCAAGAATCAATACTGACAATTCCTCATCTAAATTCTCTGTTACAGAACCCTTTATTATTTTAGCATTTTCCAATGCTTTTTCATAATAAAACTTATTAATTTCTTTATATATGGAAGCATCATTTAATCCATTTCCTTCTCTTAGAAGTTTTATGGTTAAACCTGAATTTAATTCAATCGCTTCTATAATCACTCTAGTTTCATCTGGCGTTAACTCTCTTCCTTTTAATTCAAGGATAATATCACGCTGTCCAAAGAATTCTTTTCCCTTAAGATATTTATAACAAACATCTGTCACCAAATCAGAAAAATCACAATTAGGATCTAACAAAAGCTGCATACCTTTGGAATTAAGTTTAATACTACTAAGTTCTGACACTACATTTCTCCTAATCTGTAACTGCATTTGTAGAAGAGTTATCTGCAGCCTCTCCACT
>JAIKXK010000124.1 GCA_024684155.1 Lachnospiraceae bacterium
TTTGTCTTTTCGTAGTTGAGGTCTTAGCTATTCTAGTTTATATTAATTGTTAAAAGTTAGTAAATGAAGAACAGTATATAAATGGAATGATTATAATTTTATTTTTGAACAGTAGTAGGAGAATTGCATGAATAAAACAGTAGTTGTAGGTATGTCAGGAGGGGTGGATTCCTCTGTGGCAGCATACCTTTTAAAAGAACAGGGATACAATGTTATTGGTGTTACCATGGAAATGCTTCGCAAAGCACCAGAAATTGGGGAAGAGGCAAAGGATGCCAAAGCTATTTGCGAAGATTTAGAAATTCCACACTACATTATGCATTTCAATGAAGAGTTTGAATGCAAAGTGATGGTTCCTTTTGTGGAAGAATATTTACACGGCAGAACACCAAACCCCTGCGTTATGTGTAATCGAAATATTAAGTGGCAGGCTTTGATGGAAAGAGCAAAAGAACTTGGAGCAGATTATATTGCAACAGGTCACTATGCAAGAATTATAAAACTTCCAAACGGGAGATATACCGTAAAAAATGCAGCTTCTATGACAAAAGATCAGACCTATGTTTTGTGTCAGTTGTCGCAAGAACAACTTTCTCGCACCCTTATGCCAGTGGGAGAGTATGAAAAGGAAGAAATTAGAAATATAGCAAAACGTCTAGGAATGGATGTGGCTGATAAAAAAGATAGTCAGGATATTTGTTTTATTGAAAATGATTATTCGGATTTTCTAGAAGATCGTTTACATGGGAATCTTCCTCCAGAAGGAAATTTTGTTTGGAAGGATGGAACTATAGTAGGTCGTCACAAAGGTATTACTCATTACACTATAGGACAAAGAAAAGGACTAAACATCGCCCTTGGTAAACCTGTCTTTGTAAATAAGATCGATGTCGAGAATAATGAAGTAGTCTTGGGTGATAACGAGGATGTTTTTGCAAACTCTTTAATCGCAGACGGATGGAATTTTATCTCCGAAGAAACCTTGGACGAAGAAAAGGTTTATATGGGAAAAATCCGCTATTCCCACAAAGGAACAAAGTGCAAGGTGAAAAAGATCTCCGACACCGAGTATCAGGTGAATTTTCTGGAGCCGGTTCGTGCCGTAACACCAGGACAGACCGTAGTTTTGTACGACGGAGACTACGTTGTGGCGGGGGGAACTATTTGTTAGGGACGGTTCTTTTGTCTTCATTTTGTAAAGTAATATACTGCTACAGTATATAAAGTATAAGGGGCTAAATAGCCCCTTTTTTGTATGCATAAATTATTAAAAGATTTTAATTATTATTAAATTTTTATTAAAAATAGCTTTGGTGTATTGTCAGTGCATATTTTACGATATAACATTGAATCACGAAATATCTATGTTCTCTAAATTCGGTTACTGATTTATTTCTACGTACTTCTATTTTTTTCCATATTTATTTGATTCATTATGAAAGGAGGGGTTAAATTGCCGAGAAAAGCACGATGCAAATCATCAACAGGTATATACCATATAATTATACGTGGTGCAGATAGAAGAGTGATTTTTTCAGATGATGAAGATAATTTACGTTTCTTAAAAGTTTTATTTCAAGTAAAAAAAGAAACGGATTTTTTGCTATATGCATATTGTCTTATGGGAAATCATGCGCATTTTTTGATAAAAGAGGGTGAAGTACCTTTAGGGGTGGTATTTAAGAAAATAGGTTGTTCATATGTATATTATTACAATCGAAAATATCAGCTTCATGGACATTTGTTTCAGGATCGGTTTAAAAGTGAAAACGTGGAAACTTGGACATATTTTATGAATGTAATACGTTATATTTGTCAAAATCCTGTAAAGGCAGATATTTGTCATAATCCATTTGAATATCCATGGACGGGGTGCTATAAGATTTTGGATAAGTATGAGCTATTAGATTCGTTTGATGAGTACTATTTAATGGGAAAAGAAGAATTAATGGAGTTTATTGTACAACCATCAGAGGTTCAGTGTATGGAGGATTTGCCTCCAAAGCGACTAACAGATAGAGAAGCGACTGAAATAATATGTAAAATATGTATGTGTTCTCATGTGCAAGATATTGGTGGATGGGAGAAAGCGCGTAGAAATCAAGCGATAGTTTCAGCTATAGGAGCAGGTATCTCGATACGTCAGTTTTCGAGATTAACAGCAATCAGTAAAACGACAGTTGAAAGAGTGGTACGTAGATAGATATTGAGTCATGAATATGGATAAGAAGAAAAATCTTCTTATCCATTTTTAGTTGATTGATTTATGTCTGGGAAGATGAAGACAAAAGAACCGTCCCCTATGTCACAGTGTCATCATTTCGGCCTTGTGCTGTTTATAAATTGCGTATTCATTAAAACCGATGGAGGTTAGTTCATGGGCTATTTTCTCAAAATGGAGACCAACATGTTCAGGTTTGTGAGCATCAGCTCCAATGGTAATAAGCTTGCCACCACATTCTTTGTAAAATTTTAAGAATTCAAAGGATGGATTTGGTTCTGTTAAGCCTGTACGATAGGCGCCGGTATTTACTTCTAAAGCAATTTCATGGTTTATGATAAATTTATAGATTCCTTCGATGATTTCTTTGTGGTCAGAAAGAGGACAGGCCCCTTCGTTGTCACCGAAGTGACGTTTTCCGTAGCGTACCACATAGTCAAGATGACCTAGAGAATCAATATCAGAAAAGGCTTCTAGGTTTTCTAGAACGCACTCAAAATATTCTTTGTAAGAATCCTTCGCATTTCTTCCTTCAAAATAGTAGTCATAGTATGGATCTTTGTGATTTACGGTATGAATGGAACCAATGGTATAGTCGATGGGAAGTTTTTCAATGAGGTCTTTGTGACGAGATGCAAGGTGAGGTTGAAGACCTAGTTCAATCCCAATACGAAGTTCAGTAGTAGGAGTAGAATTCGCTTCAATTTCTAATAATTTTCCCATATATAATAAATAATCTTGATTTCTTTTCCGCAAACTGTGATTGAATCATCAGATGCAGATACTTCTTCAGCATGTTCATACTTACCCTGAGATGAATCATACTTTAATAAGTGTGCAAGCATTTTAGGGCTTGTAAGATCGTTGATTGCAACAACTTCATAACCCTCTGCTCCGAACATCTGACGGAATGCCAAACGTCCAATACGTCCGAATCCATTAATAGCTACTCTAACTGCCATTTGAATTTCCTCCTAAAATATAAATATTAATATCCTGGGAATTTATATTCCCGACTGTTCTATATCATATACAATTTTCGTTATAATTTCAAGGCTATTTTGAAAGATTGATAAATTTTTCACGGAATTTTTCGTTTCATTTTTCTTTATTTCATATATAATGATAGAGAATCAAAAAAGGAGATGTTCATTATGGCAAAATTATGGGACACACATATGCATACTGCATTTTCCGGAGATTGTGAAATACCACCGGAAGTCATGCTGAATCGCGCGAAACAGTTAAATCTATCCGGTATTATTTTTACTGATCATTTAGATTGGGATTATCCAAGCGATCATCCAGGTGAATTTGATCTTGAAATTGAAGATTATTTATTATATATGGGAAAATTATTGGAAATCGAGGCTAACTCTCATCCCACCACGGAACTGCGAATTGGAATAGAGCTTGGATTACAACCCCATCTGGCTACACGTCACAAAGACC
>JAIKXK010000149.1 GCA_024684155.1 Lachnospiraceae bacterium
GAAGATGATGAAATTGGATTTGAAAAGGAGAAAAGTATGGATGAGAAATTATCGATAGTAATACCATGTTACAACGAAGAAAATAATATTGAAAATATTATAAAGAAGGTATTGGAAGCTCCAATCGATAATAAGGAAATAATTGTTGTAGATGACTGCTCTACGGATAACACAAGGAATGTATTGGAAACAAGAATTAAACCGCAGGTGAGTCAAGTGATTTATCACGAAAAAAATACAGGAAAAGGAGGGGCCTTGAGAACAGGATTTCAGGCTGCCACTGGAGATGTAGTTATTATACAGGATGCGGATTTGGAGTATGATCCTGCGGAGTACCCACAGGTCGTAATGCCAATATTTAATGGTGAAGCTGATGTAGTATATGGTTCTAGATTTCTGGGACAAAAGAGAAAGGGGTATTTTGCTAATCGTATTGCCAATTGGGCGTTAACAACCTTTTCCAATATGTTTACGCATCAAAAACTTACCGATATGGAAACCTGTTATAAGGCATTTAAGCGAGAAATTATTCAATCTGTTGAAATAAAGGAAAACCGTTTTGGATTTGAGCCGGAGATTACATCAAAGATAACTAAGATGGGAGTTAAGATTAAAGAAGTACCCATTTCTTATTATCCTCGTACGAATGAAGAAGGAAAGAAAATTGGCCTTAGTGATGGATTTAGAGCGCTATATGTGATTTCAAAGTATAGATAGAAAGAGGGAGTAATATGAAAGTAGCAGTTGTTGGAACTGGATATGTGGGATTAGTAACGGGGACATGTTTAGCTGATTATGGAAATGATGTGTTCTGTGTAGATGTTATGAAAGATAAAATCGAGAATTTGAAAAAAGGCATTATACCGATTTTCGAACCGGGACTCGAAGAAATGGTTTTGGAAAATTATAATGCTGGAAGATTACGATTTACAACAGATATAAAAGAAGCATTGTATAAGTCAGATATATGCTTTATTGCTGTTGGTACGCCGATGGGAGAGGATGGGAGTGCTGATTTGCAATATGTGCTAGCAGTTGCAAAGTCCATTGGAAAATGCATGAACCATCATACATATGTAGTAGATAAATCTACAGTTCCTGTTGGAACAGCAAAAAAAGTTCGCGAAACGATTCAGGCTGAATTGGATGAACGTAAAAGTGATTTGACATTTGATGTAATTTCAAATCCAGAGTTTTTAAAAGAAGGAACCGCCGTAGAAGATTGTTCAAGACCAGATCGTATCGTTATTGGAACAGATAATAAAGATGCAGAGAAGGTTATGCGCGAATTATATCTCCCATTAGTAAAAGATAAGGAGGCGTTTATTTGTATGGACATTGCAAGTGCGGAGATGACAAAATATACAGCTAATGCAATGTTGGCAACAAAAATATCTTTCATGAATGAAATATCAAATATTTGTGAAAAGGTAGGTGCGGATGTTAATAAAGTCCGTTTAGGAATAGGTTCTGATCATCGAATAGGTTTTTCTTTTATTTATCCTGGATGTGGATATGGTGGAAGCTGTTTCCCGAAGGATGTACAGGCACTTATAAAAACAAGTTCTGACTTTGGATATGAGACACGTATTCTAAACGCGGTTGAGGCAGTAAATGCAGAACAGAAAATGGTAATTGTCAATAAAATTGTTGAAAGATTTGGTGAAGATTTGACGGGCATGACCTTTGGTGTTTGGGGACTTGCGTTTAAGCCCAAAACAGATGATATGCGAATGGCACCTGCAATTACTATTATTAACGAAATAACAAAACGAGGCGCTAAAGTAAAAGCATATGATCCTAAGGCAGAAACTGAGGCTCGAGAGTGTTATTTAAGGGATAATGATAGCGTTGAATATTGTGAGAGCAAGTATAGCACATTGATTGATTCTGATGCTATGATCCTTGTGACAGAATGGAAAGAATTTAGAGCTCCAGATTTTTACGAGATTAGAGAACGCTTGAAAAATCCTATCATTTTTGATGGTAGAAATCAGTATGATGAAGAACGTTTAACCGAAATGGGTTTTGAGTATTATCAAATTGGAGTAAGAAGGGAATAAAAATGCGTATATTAGTAACGGGAGGAGCTGGTTTTCTGGGCTCAAATCTATGCAAACGTTTATTAAATAATCCAGAAAATTACGTAATTGCATTAGATAACTTGCAAACAGGACGAATGGTAAACATTGAACCATTCATGGAAAATAAAAATTTTGAATTTATAAAACATGACATTAAAGAACCTATTGATATCGAGGTGAATCAGATTTATAATGCGGCATGTCCTGCGTCTCCGCCAGCATATCAGGCATCTCCTACAGATACTACAAAGACATGTGTACTGGGAATGATTAACATGTTGGATTTGGCCACAAAATATAAAGCTAAAATTCTGCAATTTTCTACTAGTGAAGTATATGGAGATCCGGAACAACATCCACAACCAGAAACATATAGAGGTTGTGTAAATCCTATCGGTATTAGAAGTTGCTATGACGAAGGGAAACGTTGTGCGGAAGCGCTTTGCTTTGATTATCATCGCGAGTTCGGGACTAGAATTAAAGTTATTCGCATTTTTAACACTTATGGTCCTAATATGGATCCAAAAGATGGTCGTGTTGTTTCTAATTTTATTATTCAAGCTTTAAAAGGAGAAGATATCACGATTTATGGAAGTGGTACACAGACACGTAGTTTTCAGTATGTGGATGATTTGATTGAGGGAATATATCGGATGATGAATGAATCAAGAGACGATTTTTTAGGACCTGTAAATTTGGGGAATCCGGGAGAGTTTACAATGTTAGAGCTTGCTGAAAAGGTGCTTAATAAAATCGAAACGAAGAGTAAACTTGTTTATCGGCCACTTCCCTCAGATGATCCGACTCGTAGGCAGGCAAATATTTCTTTGGCTAATAGGGAACTTAACGGATGGGAGCCTAAGGTGGCTTTGGATGAAGGACTTGATAAGACAAT
>JAIKXK010000158.1 GCA_024684155.1 Lachnospiraceae bacterium
GGAAAGACGAACAATCTGTCCTTCAGGAGTGGCTGGCATGGTGCTGGTCTGATGATTTCGCATTCCATCTCTCACTTCCCAGGTAAGATTTAATCCTCTTCCTTCCTGCTCTAATTTTTCAACAATACGAACACTTTGCTCTGAGTGAACAAAGCCATCCGAACACAACTTGTCTAACACACGCTCACCACAGTGACCAAACGGTGTATGACCAAGATCATGGCCTAATGCAATGGCCTCCACTAAATCCTCGTTCATGCGAAGAGCCTTTCCTATGGTTCTGGCATTTTGGGAAACTTCTAGCGTATGAGACATACGGGTACGATAATGATCTCCCTGTGGATCTAGAAATACCTGTGTCTTATTCTTTAATCGGCGGAAAGATTTTGAATGTAGGATCCGATCTCTGTCTCTTTGAAAGACTGGACGAATATCACATTCCTCCTCTGGTTTTTCTCTGCCTTTAGAATTTTGATCTAAAGTAGCAAAGGGACTCAAGGTCTCCGCCTGCATTTTCTCAATGGTTTCTCGTATTGTCATATTTCCTCCCTTAAACATAAAAAAAGGGTTCCTACTTTATTTATTCCGTGTCAAAAGTAAAAACCCTTTTTTATTTTTCAATTTTTTCAAAAAATTTATTTAATTTTATTTTTCAACTCTTCAAAATTGATACTTGAACCAATGGAATAGGTGGTTGGCTCGTCATTTCCAGCCATTTCTTTGATCCGCTTCACCTCTTCTAAAAACTTCTTTTTATCTCTGGATTTTGCAAAAAGGTTGGCCGTATTTCTGGCATCAAATAAGGCATCATGAGCTTTTCCATCAAAGATTTCGCCTGCCATGTAAAGAGCCTTTTCCAAAGACAAAGAATAAGGAGCACCGACTAAGGTTCCATAGTCTTTTTGGAAATCCACCCAATTTGACACCATATACTCAACAGCTTCATTTTGCTTTGTTTTCTTTAGTTCCATTTCACGAACTAATTGGGCTTTGTCATTGTTACTCCAGGCATAAATGGTATAGTCTCTATAGTGATTGCACCATCTTAAAAAATCTGCAAAGGTCTCTTCAAAGTAAGGAGCACGTCCTAACTTTTTAATGGTAATCCCGGTCAGATCTTTGATATGGTCATCAATATAGTCAGAGTATCTGGGCTTTACGTATCGTTTGAAGGAAGAAACTTCCTTATTTTTATCATTTAATACAACTGCACCAACTTCAATAATTTCCGTATGGCAAATCTTATATTCCTCAGGAAATCTTTCAATATCCACAGGTTGCATTTCAAAATCAACAAATATACTATACATAACTTTCTTATGATAACATATTTTTTTCCTTCTGACATAAGAAAACCCAATGTCTGAATTTTTACTTCAAACATTGGGGTTTCCTTTTAATAAAGTGTGTAAGCATAAAACTTATTTTTATAAGTGTAATTTGCCATGGCACAATAGCTCTTTTTACTATTAATTACCGATTTATAAGTCTTGCCATTTACCTTCTTTACAGCAACTACTCGAACATAATAATACTTCCCTGGTGTAAAGGGAACCTTCTTACTGTTCATTGTCTTTTTTGATAAAGTCTTTGAAAAAGTTTTATTTCCTGATACTGTAGCTACTTTCTTGTAACTTACAGCAGCGTTTGCCTTTGTCGAACGACCCACATATATAATATAACCCGTAGCGCCTTTAACCTTCTTCCATGAAACCTTCATTCCGCTTCCGGATTTTTTTAGTTTCACATTTTCTCCATCCAATCGTGAAAAATACTTCGCATCAGACCAACTCCCCCAGCTGTACGTTCCACTGGAAAGTTTTACTCCTGCTCTTACGCGAAGATAATAAAAACAATTTACATTCTTCGACTTTGATAACGTTTTACTATTTATTCTATTTGAAGTAGATGTGGTTGTTCCACTAATTAGCTTTTTACCATCATAGCGATATACTTCATATTTATAGATTGAAGCCGAATCTCTTTCATCAAATTCAAATTTGAAATTATGTTTTGACGCTTTCTGATGAAAGGACACAACATCTACTCCCGACATTTTTGTCGGTCTCACTCCCACTCCCAAAAGCTGACCATAGGATCCTTCTGCTGTATATGTTCCAGATGTGCGAAGAGCATACACTCGGAAGGAATACTTTGTATTTTTCTTTAATCCTGTAAGTTTCTTCGAATTTGATGTAAGGATAATTTCCTTTGCATCACTGTCACTTTCCCCTAAATATTTCCAATAGCAAAGGCGATATCCGTTAGCACCTGATACTGTATCCCAGGACAATGATATGGATGTTGTAGTTGCTGCGGTTTGTTTTAGCGTAATTGTTGCATCCTTTGGAGATGTTACTACCTCTAATACATCAGACCACTTCTGATTTGTTGTTATTTCGTCTAAAACAGTGGCAGTTGAAGTATATGCCGATGTGTATGTCATGGATGAACCTACACGAACATAATAAGTAGTTCCTGGATCCAAGCCATCAAACTGATAGGTTACCGTAGTGTCTACTAGCGATTGTGGTCCTGCTGTTTCCACGATTTGCGTAAAACTTGCATCCTTAGCAATTTGTTTATAGTAGTAAACTGGTGTAATTGAAGATCCGGAATAGGTTGCCGCACTCCATGAAAATGTTACAGAATCTGTACTACTATCCGTTTGTGTTAAATTTTTTGCTACTGTTGTAATGGTTGCACTGGCTGCTTTTGTTTCTATCGGTAGAAGGCTAAAGACAGCTATTACAGACAAAAACAAAGTGTAAACCAGTAGCAATTTGTTTTTTTTCAATTGTATTACTCCCTTTCTAGAAAATTATTTCCAATGTTGATTGTAGCACTATAAAAAAATATATAAATATACAATCTTGTGGTAAAAGTATTCCAATTCCAAATAAAAAGGTCACTAAGTGATATCTTAGTGACCTTAATTTTAATTATTTTTTCACCTGTTCTACTTTAAGTTGGTAATCAAATGGTTTATATAAACAATCATTCCATACGCGAATATAATAATATCCACTTTGGGTTGCTTTCACCTTTAACGTTCCTTTTTTTCTAAGAGTACTTCCCAAAGATTGTTTATCTATTGTTTGCTTATCAAATAAGATATCTACAAGAGCTGTGTGATGATTTTTGTTAAACTGCTTATAGTTTTTTAATGTGATTTTATAGGTTTTTCCTTTTTTCACTTTAACTTTAAACCAATCTTCTTTCTCATCTGTAAAATTATCTACATCGTACTCATCACCATAAGAAGCTTTTTTATACTTCTTTAGCTTTAATGTATTTGCTGTCTTTCGTGTATCATTTGATTCTGTTTCAAAATTATAATCTTTTTTTGTAGCAAGCTTTACCGTTGTTTTAACATTACTCTGATTCACCATACTCAAATTCTGTGGCTGAATACATAAGTAATAATCTCCCCTATTCAATCCTACCTTGTATGACATTTTTTCTGCATCATACAAATTTCCAAGAGAATCGCCTACCCAAATTTCTTTTAGTTTTTTGTTTAAGATTACAACTCTCTGACTATGATAGATATTATATGCCATAGGATTTGATACGGAAAATGATACATATCCATTATTCTTCATCTTAAATGAATAATATACTTCCTTATGGTTATCTAATGTCCACTCATAAGTATCAGAACCTTTTGTTCCTAGGCTAATGGCATTACTTACATCATAAGTATTTTTTGCAGCTTCTACCTGTTTTGGTGAGAATGCTAATACTGACACTGTCATCACTACACATAGTAGTCCACATAATATTCTTTTCATTTTACTCATATTCCCTAATCTCCTCATTACTCCCAGTTTT
>JAIKXK010000161.1 GCA_024684155.1 Lachnospiraceae bacterium
CCATACGATCTGCGATTTGTTCTTTTGTATCCATATATTCTCTCCCTTCAAGTAATACATTTATAAAAACCAAACGTCATTATTTGTAGATGAAATAGAAGAAACCCCTACTTCCAATAATGACATAACATCTTCTTTTTCAGAGACTAATCCACCTGCAATTACAGGACATTTTGCAAAATCAACAATGCGCTTTAACACAGAAGGCATGAGGGCGGGAAGCACTTCAATTACATCTGGATGTGCATTTTTTATTTGTTTTTCCATAGTGTTATAAGCAATGGAATCAATAACAAAAAATCTCATTACGGTGTGAAGTCCGAGCTCTTTGGCACGTTGAATAATTGTCATTTTTGTGGATATTACACCATCGGCCTTTGTATATTTCTTAATAAAGTCTACGGCAATGTCCTTTGACTGAAGACCATGAATCAAGTCAATGTGAACCATGGCAATTTTGCCGGAGGATTTGATTTTTTCAACAATGTGGGGAATGGTAATAATATCTCCGTATAGAATAAAAATAATTCGACTATCACAGGTTAAACACTTTTCCAGTCCATCATCGTCTTTTATGGCTGCGATAATAGGAGAATCCTCGATAGCTTCTTTGAATTCTTTTTTCATTATAAAAGCCTCTTTCTCTTTATACTCCAACAATTTTTGTAAATACGATTACAAACATTATAGGTGTTTCAAAATGACTTCGCAACAAAATGGTGCTATACTTAAGTGCGAATGAAACAGATTATATAAATGTATAGGAGATAAAAGTTATGGCAATGAATCCGGCAGAAATGATGAAGGTAATGGGAGCCTTTAAAAATTTCCAGGCTGCACATCCAAAGGCAGTATCTTTTTTTCAGGTAGTATTTGGAAGCGGTATTCCAGCAGATACGGTAATGGAGCTTACTGTGACAAAACCTGGAGAAGAACCAATGACCACAAATATTAAAGTGACACAGCAGGATTTAGAATTATTTGAATCATTAAAAAATATGAGATAAAATATTGTATAGTTGAATCAGCATAAACGAAAAGCAGTTGTACGTCATAGGAGGGAGAGTGTATGGCAAAAGAAGTTACTGGAAGGAACGCGCAAAAAAAAGGTGGAGTCGTTGGTATTCGGGCTAAGTTACTGGCTATAATTCTGGCTCTCAGTATTATTCCACTTTTGGTAATGACGGTGCTTTTAACGCAAACGTTAAAAAGTAACGTTTTAGAATTAGAAGAGGCGCTTGCAACACAGAAAGTAAGGACGGCGCAGGAAGAGACCTTATCTATCATTGATGATACGTTTGTTGGAGTGGATCTTTTAGCAAGGAATACCAGACTATCTGAAGCAGTTGCCAATCCAACGGAAGAAACTGTTGCACTGGCTAATGAGGAGTTGGCTTTAGCAGATGAAGGGTTCTCTTCTGAAGGGTTAATGTTTGTATACGATAAAAATGGTATGCAGATTGCTCGAGCTGATGATAATGATTTAAATGATATTTCAGATCGTGAGTACGCACAGAAGTCTATTGCTGGAGAAAAGTATTTGTCTGATGTTGCTATTTCAAAAGTAACAGGAGAGGCAAATGTATATATGGCAGATCCACTTATTACGAAGGATGGAAAAATTGTGGGTGGTGTTGCTAGATCAGCATCTTTGGCTCAGTTATCAGAAGATATTAAAAGTATTGATTCAGATTATATGGATGTTACCATTCTTGATAGAACAGGAGCATTAGCAGCAACTACAGAAGAACAGTATGATTTGACATCTGGCGAAATTATAGATCTGTCATCAGAGGAATACTATACATTAGCGCAGGCAAATTCTTCTGGCAATACAGTAACCACTCATAATGGCAGCAAAGTATTATTAACCTATCTGTTAGATGATACAACAGGATGGACCATAGCTGTATTTGTAGACTATGACTACGTACTTACTCCATATCAAAAGAGTTTAGTTTATGCATTGATTATATTAATTATTGCCATTGTTATGGTAATTATAATTGGTTCTTTATATGCGGCATCTATTGCTAAGCCAATTAAAAATGTAAAAGAATTTGCAAGTATTTTGGCATCAGGTGATTTTACGACAGATCCTCTTCATATTAAGAGAAGAGATGAACTTGGAGATATGGCAGATTCCCTGAATCAAATGTACTACAATAATGCCGATGTAATCCGAAATATCGGAACTGGTTCTCACCATGTATCACAGTCTTCTACAGAACTGGCAGATACTTCCAATGATTTATTAACGCGTTTTGAAGAAGTAGCATCCTCAATGCAAAGAGTAAATGATGCTATGACAAATACGGGAGCTGCAACAGAACAGGTTTCTGCATCAGCAAATGAAGTAAATGAATCCGTAGAACGTTTGGCAGAAGAAACCAGAAGTACAAAAGAAGAAGTTATTAATATTTCAAAGAAGGCAGAGGAAATCGAACGGGAAGGTAGAGAATCTTCTGAAACTGCCATTGCAATTGCCAAGGAAAGAGGCAGAGAATTAGAAGAAGCAACAGAGGCAGCAAAGGTTGTTTCAGAAATTAGTACTATGGCTGATTCCATTGCCGGTATTGCAAACCAAATCAATTTATTGTCCCTGAATGCATCAATTGAGGCGGCTCGTGCTGGTGAACATGGTAGAGGATTTGCAGTAGTTGCCGGAGAAATTAATACACTTGCAGAACAAACAAAATCTGCAGTTGACGAAATCCAGGGTACCGTAAATAAAATTCAGTCTGCATTTGATCAGTTATCAGGATCTGCACAGGCACTTCTGGGATTTGTACGTGAGACAGTTGGACCAGATTACGAGAAGTTTATTTCCATTGGTCAGGAATATGGATCTGATGCTCAAAAGTTTGGTGAGTTAGCAGATAATATTGCTGAGATGGTTCG
>JAIKXK010000166.1 GCA_024684155.1 Lachnospiraceae bacterium
GGCCTGTTGGTCTCCGGACTCTACAGCATCTACAATGCAGTGATGTATGTGGTCCTCTAAAATGATTTTTCCTACATTATTAATTGCAGAACGAACTGCCGCAATTTGTATTAAGACTTCCGTACAGTCTCGGCCGTCTTCCACCATACGTTTTACAGATTCCATATGGCCGATGGCGCGGTTCAAACGATTTAATACCTGTTTGGTATTTGCGTGAGTATGTCCATGACTGTGGGTATGACCGTCGGTGGAATCCTTGTGTGAATGATAGTGAATTCCATCATGAGTGTGCATTCCTTCGTGGTCATGATGTTCATGCTCAGTTAAATTTTCAATTATTTCATGTTCTGACATGGTACACCTCCGCTTTTTAGCAACGGCAGAATTATACCACGTTGTGAATTTGATTGCAAAAAAAGGAGATAGATTTTGAAACTTCAATTTCGTGAAAAACGATTAGCAAAAATCGACAAGAGAAAAGTCTTTATTTTATTTATTGTCTTTTTGGTTTCTCTGGTGTTCTATAACTTTTTGCTAAATTACAAAAAATCCAGTGATGTGACAGAGATGGAGAATCCAACACTTCCCATCATTACCATGGAGGCACTGGACACCCAGGTGAATGAATTACATGGATATCGAAAAGAAATGAATGCCTGCTATATGAGAGACGCAGTGGTACCTCTAGACGATACAAGAGTATTGCCAATGACCATCGAAACCTATGGAATGGATATTGATAATATTACTTATGAGATTCGAAGTACAGATACAACCCGAAAGATCGCAGAGACAGAAATCAAAGACTTTGTACAGGCAGATAATCTGATTTCTATTTCACCGACCATTGAAAACTTAATTGATGAAGATGAGGAGTATTTATTAGTAGTAAAGTTAACTTCCGGACAAGAACACATCTACTACTATACAAGAATTTTAATTCCTGTTTCTTCCTATGAAAAAGAATGTTTAGATTTTGTTCAGGAGTTTCATGACACTGCTTTATCAGATGATTATGAAAGTCTATCAACCTATTTAGAGCCGGACGAAGAGGCCATAGATTCTTTGGCAGAAGTTTCTATTAAGTCTTCTTTAGACAACGTAGGCTGGAAGGGATTTGATGGAGAACTTACAGATGATCCTGTCATTGAAATCAAGGATATCAACTCTGACTACAGTGTAATTGTTTATTATTACACCATGAAGGAAGAGGATGGCGACAATGCGAAATATTATAATGTAGAAGAGTATTTTAAAGTTCGTTATACCAGTGAACGAATGTATCTTTTGGATTATGAGCGAACCATGGATCTTATTTTGGATGAAAAGAATATAAAGATATCAAATAATATTATTGATTTAGGTGTTCATTCGGGGGACTTTACCTACCTTTCCAATGAAACCGGTTCTATCGTAGCCTTTGTTCACAGTGGAAGTTTATATGAGTATAACCAGAATACAGGAACACTTACCTGCATCTTTAGTTTCTATGGAGATGATTTCTTAGATCCTAGAGCCAATTATGAAGAACACGATATTATGATTTTAAATATCGATGAAAGTGGAACCATGGATTTTGTGGTATATGGTTACATGAATGCCGGAGCCCACGAAGGACAGTGTGGTATTGATTTGTATCACTATGATTCAGCAGAGGTAGTAGCAAAGGAACAGGTATTTATTTCATCCACCAACTCCTATCAAATATTAAAAGCGAGGTTTAGTGATTTGCTTTATCTTGCAACAGACAATGTATTCTACATTATGGTAGATGGAACCTTGCTAAAGGTAGACTTAAATAACCTAGCCACAGAAGAGCTGGTAACTTCTTTGTCAGATGATCAGTATGCATCCTCGAAATCCTCTAGATACTTTGCCTGGATTGATGATGAAAATGTCTCGGATGTTATTCATATTATGGATTTAGAAAAGCAATCCGTCTTTGATATTAAGGCAAAGGATGGAGAACTGCTTCGACCAGTGGATTTCATTGATGAGGATTTTGTATATGGATATGTCAAAGAATCTGATGTATCTACAGATGCGGCAGGAACAGAAATTTACCCAATGTACAAACTTTTGATCCAGCAGGTGGATGATGAAAATGGAGAAGTTCTAAAAGAGTATGAAAAGAGTGGCTATTATATTCTTTCTGCCACAAAGGATTCCACTACTTTGATTCTGGATCGTGTTACAAAACAGGATGATGGTTATGTCAGTGCAGAAGAAGATACCATTCGAAATACCTCAGGTGAAATTAATAAAGAAGTGGCTGTAAGTTACGTTGATGATAGTGACTTAGGACGCGTTCTTCAAATTACCATGGCAGAAAGTGATAAAACAGTTTCTTATTCTGTTACAGATGCGAATATTGCTTTGGCAGAAGATATGAATATTTCTGTTTCCGTAAGTCAAAGCGAAGAAAAGTACTTCGCCTATGTGGGAAGTAACGTAATCTTTGCAGGTAGCAATGTTCAAAAAGCAATTATTGCAGCGGATGAACAAATGGGAATTGTGGTAGATTCCAACCAGCACTATATTTGGAAGCGAGGCAAAGGATCTACAAAAGCCACTATTTCAGGAATTTCTGTTGGAAGTTCTGATGTAGGTGCAAATACCTCGGCTCAATGTTTAAGTGCCATGATGGTATTGCAGGGAGAAAATGTAGAAGTAAATGAACTTTTAGCCCAGGGACAGACACCGCTTTCCATTTTAAGTAGTACCTTAAAAGATTGTACCGTCTTGGATTTAACAGGATGCAGCTTATCTGAGGTGTTGTATTACGTATACTTAGGAAATCCTGTATACGCACGAATTGGTGAAAATGAAGCCTATTTAATTGTAGGCTATGATGCCTTAAATATTACCGTCTTTGATCCATCCAGTGGAGCAAATAAAAAAATTGGTATGGAAGATGCTACAGAACTTTTCTCAGGACAGGGAAATGTATTTATTTCCTATCTGGTAAATAAATAAAAAGGATGACAAATAGTTTATCTCAATTATAAAAAGATGTCATGTATTCTTTCTATTATATGGAGAGAATAGATTGGCATCTTTTTTTCATAAAAAAAGGAGATGCTTATGACATGTCCCTCTGAAGTAGGGGGGTGTCATTTCGCATCTCCTTAAACTTTATATTTTAGTATTCACCTGCGCGATACTTGTTTACTAAAGCTTCGATTCTTTCGTAAGGATCAAGTAAAGAGCTGATAGAACAATCATGATTTAGGGTATCAATGATGTAGGCAATGTACTTACTCATATCACAATTGATGTAGTAAGGACGGGAAAGTAATTCAGGTGTCTGGTAGGTTAAGTTGGTAGTAACAACCTTGTAGATTAAACCTTCTTCCACAGCCTTATCAAATTTTTCTAAACCGCTTGTGAAAAGTCCGAAGGTAGCAACAGTAAAGATACGGTTTGCTTTTCTCTTCTTTAACTCTTTTGCAACGTCGATCATACTTTCTCCAGAAGAAATCATATCATCAACAATAATTACATCTTTGCCTTCTACAGAGCTTCCTAAGAACTCGTGAGCAACGATAGGGTTTCTTCCGTCTACAATCTGTGAATAATCACGGCGTTTGTAGAACATACCCATATCAACGCCAAGTACAGATGCCATATAAACAGCACGGTTTGTACCACCTTCATCAGGAGAAATAATCATTAAATGATCATTATCAATCTTAAGATCTTTTACAGTTTTTAAGATACCCTTAATGAACTGGTAAGCAGGCTGAACTGTTTCAAATCCATGTAAAGGAATTGCATTTTGAACACGAGGATCATGAGCATCAAAAGTGATGATATTATCAACACCCATGGCAATGAGTTCCTGCAATGCTATTGCGCAGTCAAGAGATTCTCTTGAGCTTCTTCTGTGCTGACGGCTTTCATATAAGAAAGGAAGGATAACAGTAATACGATTTGCCTTTCCTTCAATAGCAGCAATGATACGCTTTAAGTCAGCGTAATGATCGTCTGGGGAATAATGGTTAATTCCACCACAAAGCTTATAGGTTAAGCTGTAGTTTGTTACGTCAGTCATGATGTAAATATCAAGACCTCGAACAGACTGAGAAATCTGGCCTTTTGCTTCACCAGATCCAAATCTAGGTACTTTAGCGCTAACGATATAAGATCCGCTTTTGTAACTAGACATTGTAATATCGTCAAGGTGGTCGCTTTTTCTTTCGGCTCTCCACTTTGATAAATACTGATCAACTTTCTGACCAATATCTGCGATTGACTCCAAAGGAATAATTCCTAAAGGAGCAACAGGTTTTTTTGTTGCAAGAGTTTCGTCATTGCGTGGCATTTTCAATGTCCTCCATTTGTGAATACTATATTATAAATTTTTTTGGATACGAATATCTTTGCCCGTTAATCGAAGAAGGGCATAGTTTTCCACTATTCTTGAGATAAAGCGCTCGTTATAAGCTTGTTCTAAATCATTTAATGTATAATTAGTGGAAATAATGGTTGACTTATTTTGCTGTATACGAGAGTTGATACACTCTAAAAGATTCGATACGGTGACAGAACTTTTTATCTCCGTTCCTAAGTCATCTATAATTAACAAGTCTACTTTGGAAAGTAGTTCGTAGTCATTGCGACTTGTTAAGGTTCGATCTTTCATTTTCTTCTCACAAATATCCATGAACTGTGGTGCGCTAACATATAGCACGGAAGATCCTTTGGCCAGGATTTCTTTTCCCAC
>JAIKXK010000227.1 GCA_024684155.1 Lachnospiraceae bacterium
GTGGATAAACAGTAGTATTTTCTTCATTATTTACAAGTACTGCTAAGATGTTTTCTCCATCTACTACAGCATCTGTAATATTAGCGCGGAAGGTGGAATATCCACCTTTATGCTCTGCGACCAACTTCTGATTTACATATACAGAAGCAGACATAGCCACGCCTTTAAACTCTAAGTATAATTCTTCCCTATCACTCACCTTACAATCAGCAGTATTAAATTTTTTTACATACTGTGTGGTTCCTCTGTAATAATCATTTCCACCATCCTGGCCATCAATATTATTCCAGGTATGGGGAAGATTTACAGATTCCCAATCAGAAGGGTAAGTGCTTATGAGGGTATCATTTTTTGCAAATTTCCAATCATTATTAAGTAAAAAACTCTTTCTCATAATGTCCCTCCTATTATTTTTCATTTGCTTTTCTTTCAGCAAGAATCTTAGCATTCTCTTCTACCTTTGCCTTACTTAATGGATAAGCAAAGATAAGTACTAATGCTAAAGCAGCAAAACCAAGCATAGGTACAAGTACCGTAATGTTGTAAATTCCATCTACGACACCTTCATCAAATGCAGTTTCCTGTGTGTAACCAATCATTGTTAAAAGTAAACCAGAAATACCAGCAGCTGCTGCCTGTCCAAGTTTTCTTGCAAAAGAATAAACCGCGTAGATAATACCATCACGACGTTTTCCCTTGGTTACTTCAATATCATCAATTACATCTGTAATCATAGCCCATACTACTAAGTTAAATAAAGCCTGTCCAACAAATGAAATAGTAGATAAAACTAAGAAGATGACTACATTATGTGTATGCATAATATAAGCTACCATAAGAGCTCCGAAACCAACAAAGGCACCAAAAGTAGCAACTTCCTTACGACCAAACTTTCCAGTAAGTTTTGAAACAAAAGGTGAGAAAATTAATACTACACCAACACCTAAAATACCTGAAAGTGAAAGTGCCATACTATTTCCAAAGTAGTTAGGGTAAATGTAGTTACCCATTGAAGATAATGTAAGCTGAGCAAGTAATAATAAAAGTGCAGCAACAATAATACTTACCATTGAACGGTTAGCAAATGTAACTTCAATCAATGACTTAAATGAGAATTTCTCATGAACTGCATCCATTTTTACACGCTCTGTTGTAAGAGCATAGCAAAGGCTGTAGCAGATAACTGCTAAAATTGAGAATACAATTGCTACTGTAGTAACCTTTGATCCGGAAATAACTGTGTTACCACTTTCATCTGTGTAATATACGATTAAAGGAACAATAACACCAACCATTACACCGGCCATAGATCCACCGATAGTTCTGAAGGTTGAAAGTGACTGACGTTCCTTAGGATCAGAAGTAATAGCTGATGCCATAGAACCATAAGGAATATTAATACCTGTATAGCAAACGCTTCCCCATAATAAATATGAGAAGAACATCCAGAAGATTTTAAATCCCATTGGCATATCTGCAAACCAGCTTGCATACATCAAAACTGAAGCTACGGCAACAGGTCCCATCATTCTGCGAATCCAAGGCGCGAATTTACCCTTAGGTGTAGATTTGCTTTTGTCCGTAATCTCCCCCATTGCTACGTCTGTAAAAGCATCTACAAATCTTGCCGCCATCATCATAAGTCCAACAATTCCAGCTGAAACACCCATAACATCAGTATAGAATTTCATTAAAATTGCTGATGAAAGGATGAATGTAAAATCGTTACCGAAATCTCCAAAGAGATAACCGATTTTGTCTTTTAAGCCAAAAGGCTTAACGTTTTTTGTGTTATCCATTATATAACCTCCTAATATTTCTTTGTCTATATTTTAACAAGATTTAGCCATTTCAATTAGCACTATTATGGATTATAATAGAACAAATATTGTATATTTGGAGGATTCTATGGATACTACTACAGAATTATTTTTTGAAATACTAAATTCCAAAAGAATAAATTACTACAAAGCTGATGTGATAAATGGCGACAGTATCCATATGGAAGATTTAGGACTTCGTTCTTTATTACACATTAGCCTAGATGGATTTAATTTAAAAAACAAAGAGATCATCGAAAACCTGCTTACCCAGAAATATATTTATCATTTTTCTGATGATATGCTTTGTTCCTATGTGCTTATCACATTACCAAAGCAAAGTATCTATGTGCTTGGTCCAATCCTATCTGATGAACCAACCATACAGG
>JAIKXK010000236.1 GCA_024684155.1 Lachnospiraceae bacterium
TATCTCACCTAGGCTTTATAATATCCAATTGAAACATTCGATAGTTGATTTAATTTTTTAATATCAGAGGTATTCTATGACAACAAAACAGATAGATTATTGTATAGAACTGGCTCGTACAGAGAGCTTTTCCAGAGGTGCTGAGAACATGTTTGTAAGTCAGCCCACATTTTCATATCAGATAAAGATGCTTGAAGAGGAAGTTGGTTTTGAAATATTTGTACGAAATGGAAAAGGAGCCACTCTAACTCCTGCCGGAGAACAGTTTGTAACCTACCTTTCAAATATGCGCGAAGAGCTGAAAAGAGCCATTGAACAAGGCCAAAACTTCAGTGCAAAATACAAGGAAAACATCACCATTAGTATGATGGTTCGACAGGCTATCTATTTTCTGCCAGAAGCAATCAGAGAATTTGAAAAAGAAGCACCAGGCACTCAGATCACGCCACTATTCCAATATGAAAACGGCATAGATAGCTTTTTGAAAAATGAATCAGATGTTGTATTTGCCCTGGAAGAACAGACAAAACAGCTTGCAGGCACCACTGTCCACAAGCTGTTTCAAAGTCATATTTATTTAATTTGCGATAAGAACAATCCCCTTGCAGCAAAAAATCTCATTACTGATGAAGACATTTATGGTCGCACTCTTATGGTAGGTGGCGGCTCACCAGCACTGCTTCGAAGTGTCCAGCAAAAGCTTATCTCATCAGGAAAGATTGAATATTTTAATAGCCCTGACCATGACACAACTCTTACTAATATAGCTTCTGGCAAAGGCATCTGCTTAGCTCCTGGCTTCCTAAATGACCATAGCGGTCAGTTTGCTTGGATTCCTTATGACTGCGCTGATACTTTTTCCTGTGTCTTGTGCACTCATAAAGCAGATCAACGTGAGAGTCTTGATGCTTTTATTAAAGTGTTACAGAAACTATACAATGAAGCTGTTGCCTTTCCTCTGTAAATAAAAATATTTATAAGCCCTTCTTTGACACAAGATGCATTCTAAGGAAGGCATGCACCTACATTATTGGCAAAATAATTGTAAAAGTAGAGCCTTCATTTATTTTGCTATTGACTGTTATCGAGCCATCAATTATCTCAATAACTTTTTTGACTAGTGCTAAGCCCAATCCATTTCCTTGAACGGTTCGTGAACTCTCTGCCTGATAGAATTTATCAAATATATGTTTAAGATTTTTTTCATCCATGCCGCACCCATTATCTGAAATGATAATATTTGCCATGCCACCCTTTCTAAGAAGTGTAACAGAAATATCTCCTCCTTCAGGTGTAAATTTTATTGCATTAGACAATAGATTATTCCATACAATAGATAGAAGCTGCTTATCAGATTTTATCATTATGCTTTGGTCCAAATTTATATAAACATTTATATTTTTCCCATCAAGTAAATTATCAAATTCCAAAATACTACTGCTTATTGATTCACTCAAATTAAATACTAATAGTGTCGGGAGTATTTTTTGATTGTCCAGTCTACTAAGCATCAAGATATTTGATGTAAGTGTAGTCAATTTATTTGCAGCATTACTGATTTTCTTTGCATATTCCCTACGGTCATTTTCACTTATGTTTTCATTTTCTATAATCGTTGCATAATTTTGAATAACCGAAAGTGGTGTCTTTAGTTCATGGGAGACATTAGAGACAAAATCTGTTTTAAGCATTTCTGTACTTTCAAGCTCCGCAGCCATAGTGTTAAAATCGTCAAATAAAACTTCCAACTCATCCTTTAGACCATCAGCACGATATGGCTCCAATCTAATCGAAAAATCTCCAGCAGCAACCTGTTGTGCTGCTATGCTTAATTTTTGAACTGGTTCCATCGCCTTCTTCTTAATAATAGCAAATATCAGACATATTCCTGCGCTCATCACAAATATATATGTGACCATTGATAGAAAAATATATATGGGTATAGTCAAATTGACCTGTATGAAATACAAAGCTATATAAGTTCCGCACAAAAATACCATCGCACAAAATATCAAAATGTAGTGTTTTAAAGAGAAAACCGATGCATTAATTCTGGGATCCTTATTCCCTATTTTTTTCATAGAATCACCGCCTTGTAGCCAAGTCCTCGTACCGTTTTTATTTCAACAGAATCACTTCCAAAAATCTTATTTCTAATATTTGTAATATGAACATCGACAGTTCGTAGGCCGCTTTCATTTTCTATTCCCGAAAATTCATCCATAAGCTGGCTTCTTGTAAATATATGATTCGGGTATGACAATAGCTTAAACAGTATCTGAAATTCTCTTAATGTAAGTTCCACCGCAGTCCCGTTTAAAGTCGTTGTAATTGCTTCTTCATCCAATGTAAGATTTCCCACAACTATTTTTTTCTCCGAAACAATATTTGCTCTTCTCATAAGTGCATTAATATGCAAAACCAACTCATTCAAATCAATTGGCTTTACCATATAATCATCGATGCCTATCATATATCCTTTTTCTTTTGATACAAAATCATCTCGCGCTGTCATAAATAATATTGGGATATTCTTATCCTGCGCACGAATCATTTTGGCCAACTCAAAACCATCTACCTTAGGCATCATAATATCCGAGATGATTAAATCATAATGATTACTATATAACTCATCGAATGCTTCGGCCGCTGAGCTAATGCCGTTTGTGTAGAATCCCTTACTATTCAAATGCAATCTAACCGCTTTGTTTAAATCCGAGTCATCTTCAATTACTAATATTTTTATCACTCTCATGCTCCTTTTTATTTTCAAACAATAGTAAATAAAAAAGCCTGTCCCAACATTCAATTATGTAAGGACAGACTAAATATTAAGCTAATGATATGTCAGAAAGTGCCCAACCTTCTACAACTCTCACACCAATAGGATCCGGATTCTCTTTGAATTTAACAAATTCCATAGTGTTTTGAAGAATTTCCTTTCCAGTATCCAGGTTCTTAATTTTTACAGTATAACGAATAGCACACCAATCATCTTTAATAATCATGTTTTCAAACTGACCAAGATCCATAGTAAAGTGTTCAAAAAGTTTGCCCATGGCATCCTTATACTGCTGAAGTGATAACCTTATCTGCCCATTAGGACCTGGTATATTATAATATGCATCTGGTTCATAAAGTGTATCACACCATTTTAACCATCCGTCATATCCACCATTCCAATTGTTAAAACCGTTGAAAAGACGATCTTTAATTGCCTTTTCAATATCCTTTTCAATTGGTGATTCATACTTGATTTCTGTTACTGCCATTTTTTTATCCTCCTTAGAATGTGTTTTGTTTATGCAACAAGAATAGACTCTAAATATTTGGAGGATATTAATTAATTGTTAATGGATTGTTAAGATTGAAGGCTCAGGTGAAACCCAAAAATCTCTCTACTATCTCCCCACCACCTGATAGCTCTTTTCTGTATATTCCATAATTTCAAAAAGATTATCATCTGGATCACGCATCCACATTTGAAGAGTATTATCAAGACCCAGCTTTATGTCAGTATCAATATATTTTCTACCTCCATTTAAAATTATGCGATCCCTATATGCATAAATATCATTCACCTCTAAGGAAAAATGAGTGAAGCCCATATCCATATTTGTAGCTGCTTTTCTCTTTTTTACTCCCATTTGATCAAATAACTCTATAAAACTTTGACATCCGGGAAGTTGTACATAAACAGACCATTTTCTATCAGGATTCTTTCCAAGGATATTCGCATAAAACGGTGCATCTTTTCCAAGGGATGCACTTTCTCTTTTTATGTCCTCTGCCATATCACCATAAGTTAGAGTAAACTTTTCCTTGCATCCTAAAATATCGCAATAAAACCTTATGGACTCTTCCAAATCTTTTACGTTAAATCCAACATGGCTGATGGCAGTTACCTTTGCACCATTTAGTCTCTCATCAGAAAGATCCTTTTCCTGCGGATAAATAACTCCCATCTGACGACGGCATTCATCCAAAATTTCCATAACATCTACTGTATTTTCTGATGTGACAAAGCCACCTTCCACCTGTCCTTTTCGGATTTCAGCGGCTACATTGGAAAATTGAACATCATAGAGCAAATCCTTTTTTTTGAAAGTTTCCTTTGCGTTTCCCACAATAAGCGTTGCGGATTTTGCCCCATGAAACATAGGAACCTTGATACTGCCCTTT
>JAIKXK010000276.1 GCA_024684155.1 Lachnospiraceae bacterium
TGTAGAAGAGAAGGAACAGTTAGATATTCTAAAAAGCTTAGAGGCTCAGATTATCCAGGGCTATTATTTTTCAAAACCTGTATCGCCAGAGGAATTTGAGGCATTAATTAAAAGATAAGGGGGAAGCCTATGTTAAGCGTAGAAGCATTAGAAGAATACGGAGCAAATACAAAGGAAGCCATTGCCCGTTGTGCAAATAAAGAAGATTTATATTTGAAACTTGTAAAAAGGATACCAACAGATAAGGGCTTTGATCGATTAAAAGATGCCTTAGATGCTGGAAATTTAGATGAGGCGTTTGAGGCTGCTCACGGATTAAAGGGCATCGTTGCAAACTTATCATTGACTCCACTATTAACACCCATTAGTGATATTACGGAAAAAACAAGAGCAAAAGAGGAGGCCGACTATGGCCCCCTCTTAAATGAAATGTTTCTACAAAGAGATAAACTAAGTATTCTTTGTGATGATTAAAATTTGCGAATGGTATCTTCTTCGTCGCTGGAAGTCTGGTCAAGAGCTTTGATTTCTATGGTGTAGTTTTCGCCACCTGGAACTTCTACTATGCAGCTGTCACCAACCTTGTGACCAAGAAGAGCTTTTCCTACAGGAGATTCATTTGAAATTTTTCCTCGCAGGGAGTTTCCTCGAATAGAGGTTACAATCTTTACTGTTTGCTCAAAGTCATCTTCCGGAATATAGAAGGTGACAGTATCATTTAAACTAACCACGCCGTCGGTAGTAGTATCATCTACTTCGATGGCGTTTTTCAACATATTTTCTAAGTAACGAATACGACTTTCATTTTGATTCTTTGCACGTTTTGCAGCATAGTATTCAAAATTTTCAGAAAGATCTCCCTGGGCTCTTGCTTCTTTTAAATCAGCAATTAGCTTTGGACGTTGTACTAAAATACGATCGTCAATTTCTGCCTGAATTTTTTCTATATCTGTTTTTGTAAGCTGTTCTGCCATAAGCTACCTCCCATTAATATTAACTACACTAGCGGATAATGAGAAAAAAAGCAAATAATTGTATATCTTGTTATTTTGAGAAAAAGAAGATATAATGTGTGAGTATGCGTGTAAATAAAAGAAATTATTTATAAATTAACGGAGGACATTATGTCAAAAAAAGCACTTATTACCGGTATTACCGGCCAGGACGGAAGTTATTTGGCAGAATTTTTATTAGAGAAAGGATATGAGGTTCACGGAATTACTCGTCGAGCATCAATTTCAAATACTGCTCGTATTGATCATCTGATTGCAGCTAATTCTATTACATTACATGATGGTGATTTATCAGACTCTAATAGTATTTATCGAATTATCTCAGAAGTAAAACCAGATGAGATTTATAACTTAGCAGCACAGTCTCATGTACAGAATTCCTTTGATGTACCTATTTATACAGGAGATGTAGATGCCATTGGTGTCCTTCGTATTTTAGATGCTGTTCATAACCTTGGAATGGATAAGACCTGTAAGATTTATCAGGCATCTACGTCCGAATTATATGGACAGGTAGAGGAAGTTCCTCAGAATGAAAAAACACCGTTCCATCCATTCAGCCCATATGCAGTTGCAAAACAGTATGGTTTCTGGATGATGAAAGAATATCGTGATGCCTATGGCGTATTTGCAGCAAATGGTATTTTATTCAACCATGAATCAGAGCGCCGTGGAGAAACTTTTGTAACAAGAAAGATTACCCTTGCAGCAGGAAGAATTGCAGAGGGATTACAGGATTGCTTATACCTTGGAAACTTGGATTCCCGTCGTGACTGGGGATATGCAAAAGATTATGTAAAATGTATGTGGCTGATTTTACAGCAGGATACTCCAGATGATTATGTTATCGCAACAGGAGATCAGCACACCGTACGTGAATTTGTAACCTTGGCATTTTCTCATGTGGGAATCGAACTTGACTGGCAGGGCGAAGGCATTAACGAAAAAGGAATTGATAAGGCAACAGGAAAGACAGTCGTTGCAGTATCAGAAGCCTTCTATCGTCCTACTGATGTAGTTGATTTATGGGGAGATCCAACAAAGGCAAAAACAGAACTTGGTTGGGATCCACAGGAAACTACTTACGAAGAGTTAGTTAAGATTATGGCGGAGCATGACTGGAAATTAGCTAAGCGTGAAAAAGCGTTAAAGGAAGACTAAAGAATGGGAATCAGTGTAGTTTTATTAGCTTATAAGGAAGAAGAAAATTTAAAAGTATTACTTCCTGAAATTAAGAAAAACGTAGAAAAATGTGAAAAGAATTACGAGATTCTTGTTATTGATACAGAGGAGCCTTTGGATAATACCAAGGGTGTTTGTGAAGAATATGGTGCAAAGTATATCAATCAGGAAGAACCTGGATTTGGTGGAGCCTTTCGAACAGGTATTAAGTATGCATCTCAGCAGAAGTTTTTGATTATGGATTCTGATGGATCTCATCAGCCAAAATATATTCCTGATATTTATAGAAAGTTTAATCAGGATAAATGTGATGTGGTCATTGGTTCTCGCTATTGTAAGGGTGGAGAATCCAACGATGCAAAATCATCACAGATTATGAGTCATATTTTAAATACCGCCTTTCGTATAGCCCTTGGGTTAAAGGCTCACGATTTATCTACGGATTATCGTATGTATCATACAAAGGCATTAAAGAAAACAAACCTAAAGTGCCAGAATTATGATGTATTAGAAGAAGTATTACTTCAGCTGAAATTAAACAAAAAACCTGAAAAACTAGTAATTGGTGAAGTACCTATTTCCTTTAGTAAGAGAATCTATGGTGAATCAAAGAGACAGTTACTGAAGTTTATTATGAGTTATGCAAAGACCATTTTTAGATTATTTGGAATGAGAATAGCTTATAATTTTAAGAAATAGAAAAGAGAATACTATGGATCAAAATGTTGAAAATGTAAAAACAGGAAAGCAAAAACTAATTGATCAGATTTTAAAGTTTGGTGTAGTTGGTGTAATTAGCTTTTTTGTAGATTTTGGAGTATATACATTTATTTGTAATATTCTTGGAATTAGTTATATTATTGCAGGTATTTTTGGATTTGTAATATCGGTTATCGTAAACTACCTTTTAAGTATGAAATATGTATTTGAAGGAAGAGATGATATTTCAAAGACAAGAGAATTTGTTACCTTTGTCATCTTAAGTGCCTTTGGTTTGGTTTTAAATGAAGTTATCCTCTATATCTGTGTAGATGGTATTTACTGGCATTGGGAATGGCTCCAAAGCTGGCTTGGAATTAAGCTTATGAATATGGGAGCTAAGATTGTGGCTACTGGTGTAGTTATGGTATATAACTTTGTAACAAGAAAGATTTTCCTTGAAAAGAAGAATTAGAGAGCATATTTATTAGTTTTAAATAATTAAGAATGTAAAAGATGAAAGAAAGAATACGGGGTCTGGATGGATTAAAAGGAATCATAGCGATATTTATTGCTTATGTGTATCACTACTTTATATTATTTGAAGTAGATCCTTTTCAATCCAATATTATTCTGGATAAACTGTTTTA
>JAIKXK010000287.1 GCA_024684155.1 Lachnospiraceae bacterium
TTTATTCGTCTACAGAGTAGTTAGGAGCTTCTTTTGTGATATTAATATCATGAGGATGAGATTCCTTTAAAGAAGCAGCTGTAATTTTAACAAATTTAGCTCTGTCCTGAAGTTCAGGAATTGTAGGGCATCCACAGTAACCCATACCAGAACGAATTCCACCAACAAGCTGGAAGATAACATCTTCTAAGGCACCCTTATAAGCAACACGTCCTTCTACACCTTCAGGAACTAATTTTTTAGCACCTTCCTGGAAGTAACGATCCTTTGAACCATTTTCCATAGCAGCGATAGAACCCATACCACGGTATACCTTATATTTACGTCCCTGGAATAATTCATAATCACCAGGTGCTTCGTCACATCCTGCAAACATTGATCCCATCATACATACAGAACCACCAGCGGCAAGAGCCTTTGTCATATCTCCAGAAAGTTTCAAACCACCATCGGCAATAACAGGAATGCCGTATTCTTTTGCAACATTGAAACAATCCATAATAGCAGTAATCTGAGGAACACCAATACCAGCAACTACACGAGTTGTACAGATAGAACCAGGTCCTATACCACATTTTACAGCATCGGCACCAGCTTCAATTAAGGCTTTTGCAGCTTCGCCAGTAGCAATGTTACCAGCGATAATCTGTAACTCAGGATATTTTGCCTTAATTTCTTTTACTGCATTTAAGATATTCTTTGAATGTCCATGAGCAGAGTCAACAACGATAACATCAACATGAGCATTCACTAATGCATCAACTCGTTCCATCATGTTTCCAGTAATACCTACACCAGCACCACAGAGAAGTCTTCCCTGAGCATCTTTTGCAGATAATGGATACTGAATCTGCTTTTCAATATCTTTAATAGTAATAAGTCCGCGTAAACAGAAGTTTTCGTCTACGATAGGTAACTTTTCTTTTCTTGCTTTGCCAAGAATCTTTTTCGCTTCTTCTAAGGTAATTCCAACAGGAGCAGTAATTAAGTTTTCAGAAGTCATGCATTCAGAAATTTTCTTTGAATAATCTTCTTCAAATTTTAAGTCACGGTTTGTAATAATACCGATGAGCTTTCCGCCTTGTTTTCCACCTTCAGTAATAGGCACACCAGAAATTCTGAATTTACCCATTAATTCATCAGCATCTTTTAATGTATGATCTGGAGATAAAAAGAAGGGATCAGTAATGACTCCATTTTCAGAACGTTTTACCTTGTCTACCTCTTCTGCCTGTGCTTCGATAGACATATTTTTGTGAATAATACCGATTCCACCCTGACGTGCCATTGCGATAGCCATACGGTGTTCCGTAACAGTATCCATAGCAGCAGACATCATAGGAATATTTAACTTAATCTTCTTTGTAAGTTGTGTAGATAAATCGATCATATTTGGGGTAACCTCTGAGTATTGAGGTACCAAAAGTACGTCGTCAAATGTAATTCCATCACCAATAATGGTTGCCATTTTTAATTCCTCTCTTTCTTATACTAACTAATTTACGATAATTAAAAAAATATTAGCAAACTAGAACTCATGTGTCAATAATTTCATATAATTTTCGATACTTTATCTTGGCAGAGAAAATATGTATAATGAAGGTGCAAAGACAAAGCCAAGGTCATTGCATTAGGAAGGATTAGGTGGGGAATATGAAGAAACAAAGCAAAGCAAGAAATTTTGGACAAACAGTAGGTGTTTTTGGTGGAGTATTAGTTGTTTGTGTACTCCTGATTTTCGGGTTATACATGAGAGACTATAACTTAAAACTTGTGAATAATAAGTTACAATTCGTTCCAAAGATATCCATTGCAGTCCCTATGAATTTGCAGTTGAATAACACAGATCCGGGACACGTGATTATGACAACTTCTGCAGTGTCTACCGCGGAAGGTGTACAGTTTCGAGTTTCGGGAAATCCTTTTTTTATATTGGCAAAGACCTATCGAACCATTACTCCGTCTCATACAGAAGCAAATTTGAGATCGGGGAAAACCATTTATGTTCAGGTGCGGGCCTATAAGCAAAATGAATATGGCCGGACGGTATATGGTATGTGGTCGGCTAGGAAAAGTTGTATCGTAAAATAATTTACTTGGAGGATGTATGGAGTTTAGACCCTGTATAGACATCCATAATGGTAAGGTGAAACAGATTGTAGGTAGTAGCCTTATGGATGAAGGAAACAAGGCCAAAGAAAATTTTGTATCAGAAAAGGATGCAGATTTTTTTGCAGATTTTTATAAGGAAGAAGGACTTTTTGGAGGACATGTGATTCTTTTAAATAAGAAGGGCTCTTCTTATTACGAAGAAACGAAGGCTCAGGCTATGAAAGCCTTAAAGGCATATCCCGGCGGACTACAGGTGGGCGGTGGTATTACAGCTGACAATGCCAAAGAATTTATTTTAGCTGGCGCAAGTCATGTGATTGTAACGAGCTATGTTTTTTCTGATGGACAAATCAATTATTCCAATTTAGAAAAATTAAGAGATGCAGTAGGAAAAGAACATATTGTATTAGACTTAAGCTGCAGAAAACATCACAGACATTACTATGTGGTAACAGATCGCTGGCAGACCTTTACAAAGGAACAGGTTACGGTAGAATTGTTAGAAAATCTTTCAGAGTATTGCGATGAATTTTTAGTTCATGCTTGTGACGTAGAAGGAAAAGGCGAAGGCGTAGACAAGGAGCTAATAGAAATACTGTCAGAATATAATGGAAATCCTGTTACCTATGCTGGTGGTGTAGGTGATTACGATGATATTGATCTCATTAAAAATGCAGGTAAAGGAAAGTTAAATGTTACTATAGGTTCCGCTCTTGATTTGTTTGGGGGAGACCTAAATTATGAAACAGTAAAACAAATGTGTCAGATGACAATCTAAATAGTAGGAGGCTTAATATGAAATTCACAAAAATGCATGGATTGGGAAATGATTATGTATATGTAAACTGTTTTGAAGAAACAGTAGAAAATCCAGAGAAGGTATCTATTTTTGTTAGTGACAGACATTTTGGTATTGGATCAGATGGTCTTATATTAATTAAACCATCAAAGGTTGCAGATTTTGAAATGGCAATGTATAATGCTGATGGTTCCCGTGGTGAAATGTGTGGAAATGGAATCCGTTGCGTAGCAAAGTATGTTTACGATTTTGGATTAACAGACAAAACAGAAATCACGGTGGAAACTTTAGCTGGTATCAAAACGCTTCAATTAGAAGTAGTAGATCACAAAGTAAAATCTGTTCGCGTAAATATGGGAGCTCCTATTTTAGAGGCAGCAAAAGTCCCTGTTACGTTTCCTGAAAATCAAATGATCAATGAACCAATGGAGGTTAATGGAAAGATTTATCCAGTAACCTGTGTTTCTATGGGAAATCCCCACTGCGTTACCTTTATGGATAAAGATATCCGTCAGTTAGATTTAGAGAAAATAGGACCAAAGTTTGAGAATCACGAAACTTTTCCTAAACGTACCAATACAGAATTTGCAAACGTAATCGATCGCGGTCATATTCGTATGCGTGTGTGGGAAAGAGGAAGTGGTGAAACTCTAGCTTGTGGAACTGGTGCCTGTGCTACAGCAGTGGCAGCAGTTTTAAATAATTTGACAGATGATACGGTTGATTTGGAACTCTTAGGAGGACATTTATCTATTACTTATGATAGAGAAGAAAATACTGTTTATATGACAGGACCAGCTACAGTTGTATTTTCCGGAGAGGTATTCCCACCGGAAGAATTTGAAAAGGATGATATTAAAATCTATTCAAAGAACTAAGACAAAAACAGTATTTTAATGAAAGAAAGAGGAAAAAGATGTTCAAAATTAACACAAACTATCAAAAACTACCAGGAAGTTATTTGTTCTCCAACATTGCAAAGAAAGTAGCAGCTTTTCAGGAGGCAAATCCTGACAAGGAAATTATTCGCTTAGGTATTGGTGATGTAACACAACCCCTTACCAAAAGTGTCATTGCTACCTTACACAGTGCAGTGGATGAAATGGCTGATGGTGCTACCTTTAGAGGGTATGCTCCAGATTTAGGATATGATTTTTTACGTAATGCGATTTGCGAAAATGACTATAAAAAAAGAGGCTGTGATATTGCAGCAGATGAAATCTTTGTCTCTGATGGAGCAAAATCAGATTCAGGAAATATTCAGGAAATCTTTTCTGTAGATAATAAGATTGCTGTATGTGATCCTGTTTATCCTGTATATGTTGATTCCAATGTTATGGGTGGAAGATGTGGAAGTTATGATCCTTCTTCTGAAAAATGGAGTGATATTATTTACATGCCAACCACAGCAGAAAACGGATTTGTTCCGGAATTCCCAAAGGAAACTCCAGATATTATTTATCTTTGCTTCCCTAACAATCCAACTGGAACTACTATTACAAAGTCACAGCTTCAACAGTGGGTAGATTACGCCAATAAAAATGGTTGTGTGATTATTTATGATGCAGCTTATGAAGCGTATATTTCTGAAGAGGATGTTGCCCATTCTATTTATGAATGTGAAGGTGCAAGAACCTGTGCAATTGAAATTCGAAGCTTTTCAAAGAATGCCGGATTCACTGGCGTACGTCTTGGATTTACTGTCGTACCAAAGGATTTAAAATGTGGAGATGTTACCCTTCATTCTATGTGGGCTCGTCGTCACGGAACAAAGTTCAATGGTGCTCCTTATATTATTCAGCGCGCAGGTGAAGCCGTTTATTCAGAAGCTGGACAAAAGGAAATAAAAGAGCTTGTTGGCTATTATATGAACAATGCAAAGACCATTCGAAGTGGGCTAGAAGAAGCTGGATATGAAGTATATGGTGGAGTGAATGCGCCTTATATTTGGTTAAAGACTCCAAATAATATGACATCATGGGAGTTTTTTGATTACCTGTTAGAAAATGCCAATGTAGTTGGTACACCAGGAAGTGGATTTGGTCCAAGTGGAGAACACTATTTTAGACTAACTGCTTTTGGTACACTTGAAAATTCAAAGAAAGCATTAGAAAGAATTAAGAAATTATAATTCATGGAAAAGTTACTGTATTTACAAATTAACGCAGATACTCTAAATTCTACCGAGGTTAGTTTTTTAGATCAGTTTTTGGCAAAATGTCTTTTAGACGGATTTCATATTATGCCTGTAAAGGTGAAGGATGGAAAGTTTGATATTGATGAAACTGCCGATGAAAATCATAAGAAGCGAGTTATGAAAGTCGCTGATGAAATGTCCAAAGAGGATAGAGAACAGCTTAGGGATTATGTAAAGACTGAGGCAGACACAAAAGGTCTGTCCGGTCTTTTTTGCGTTGCAATTTGTCAGAATCAGGAATTAATAGATTATTTCCGAGGGGAGAAAATACCTGTCATTGGATATGAAGGTGGATTAAAGGAACAGTTAGTGAATAACTGGATTTTACTTAGTTTTGAAAGTGTAGACTTTTCTTATTTATGGAAGGTACATCATAGATTTCATGGAATTCCTCTTTATATTATGGAAACAAAACGAACGGTGATTCGGGAATTATCTATGAATGATATTGATGATCTGTTTCATTTATATGAGGGAAAGCATATGACAGATTATATGGAACCTTTGTATGAAAGAGAAGAGGAAGAAAGCTACGAAGCAAACTATATTGAAAAGGTCTATGGCTTTTATGATTATGGTATGTGGCTTGTGTTTGATAAAGAATCCAAAGAATTAATTGGCAGAGCAGGAGTAGAGAGTCGAGGCGGAATCGAGCATACCTCACGAAGAGAAGATGACGATTATCGAAATGATCCAGAAACAGTGGAAATGGGCTATGCCATTCGGGAAGATTATCAAAATAAGGGCTATGGAACGGAGGTTTGTGAGGCTATTGTTCACTATACTTTTGATGTCTTAGGAATGAAAAGAATTTACGCTCAGGTAGATGAAAAAAACATTCCTTCTATAAAATTGCTCAAAAAACTAAATTTTGTACAAATTGATAAGGAATTATATGAAATTTTAAATTGAAATCTTCAGTAAATTCGTATAATATATAGTTTAATATTGCGAGAAAAAGGAAAGGAGGCCCGACATGTCTGATATTCAATCAAAAGAATTTGAAAAATTAGAAGCGGATATGTCACGGCCAAATCGACTGGTTGTAGCAACTCAGGATTTTGTGGATCCAGCAGAACTTTATGACGAGCTTATTACTCGTATCCAGAAGTATCATCCAAATACTGACATTTCCATGATTAAAAAAGCATATCAGCTTGCCCATGATGCCCACAAGGATCAGGTGAGAAAATCAGGTGAACCTTATATCATTCACCCTCTTTGTGTTGCCATTATTTTGGCAGATTTGGAAATGGACAAGGAAACCATCGTAGCTGGATTACTTCATGATGTGGTAGAGGATACGGTATATACCACAGAAGAGATTGAAGAATTATTTTCGAAGGAAGTTGCACTATTAGTTGATGGTGTTACAAAGTTAGGTCAGTTGTCCTACGATGCGGATAAGGTAGAAATTCAGGCAGAAAACTTACGTAAGATGTTTCTTGCCATGGCAAAGGATATCCGGGTTATTATTATTAAACTTGCGGATCGCCTTCACAATATGCGTACCTTAAAGTATATGACAGAGGCAAAGCAAAAAGAAAAAGCAAGAGAGACCATGGAGATTTATGCTCCTTTGGCACAGCGTCTTGGTATTTCTAAAGTAAAGATTGAACTAGATGACTTGGCACTTAAGTATCTTGAGCCGGAAGCTTACTATGATTTAGTAGAAAAGATTGCACTTCGTAAGAGACAACGTGATGAATATATAGCAGAACTTGTTCAGGAAGTAAAAGATCACATTGCTTCAGCGGAAATTGAAGCAGAGATTTATGGAAGAAGTAAACACTTCTTTAGTATATATAAAAAGATGGTAAATCAGAATAAGACCTTGGATCAGATTTATGATTTGTTTGCCATTCGTATTATTGTAAAAGATGTAAAGGATTGTTATGCGGCCCTTGGTGTTATCCATGAAATGTATACTCCGATTCCAGGACGTTTTAAGGATTATATTGCTATGCCAAAGCCAAATATGTATCAGTCCCTCCATACGACTTTGATTGGACCTAGTGGTACCCCTTTTGAAATTCAGATTCGTACCTATGAAATGCATAGGACATCGGAATATGGTATTGCTGCCCATTGGAAGTACAAAGAGTCAGGAGAAGGCGCTACCGTTAATTCGGAAGAAGAAAAGCTTTCCTGGCTTCGTCAGATTTTGGAATGGCAGCGGGATATGAGCGATAACAATGAGTTCTTAGATCTTTTAAAGAGTGATTTGAACTTATTCTCAGATACGGTATTTTGCTTTACACCTTCTGGTGATGTTAAGAACTTACCAAATGGTTCTACGCCAATTGACTTTGCCTATTCCATTCATTCTGCTGTAGGAAACCGTATGATTGGCGCAAAGGTAAATGGACGATTAGTACCTATTGACTATGTCATCCAAAACGGAGATCGAATTGAAATCGTTACGTCGCAAAATTCCAGAGGACCAAGTAGAGACTGGTTAAAGATTGTTAAGTCTACCCAGGCGAAAAACAAAATTAACCAATGGTTTCGTAGTGTATCAAAGGAAGAAAATGTTTCAAAGGGAAAAGAACTTTTCCTTGAGTCTGCAAAAGCGAAAAATATTAATGTTTCCGATATTAATCGACCGGAGTATCAGGAGCGTGTAAAACGTCGTTATGGCTTCCATGACTGGGAGTCTGTACTTTCTGCCATTGGACAGGGAAGTATTAAAGAAGGTGCGGTAGTTAATAAAATGTACGATGCCTTTCTTTTAGATCATCCTGTAGATAAAACAGATGAAGAGGTATTAGCAGAACATCAGGATAGTCCTTATGATGTAGAACGTCAGCAAAAGACAGCGAAATCCAAAAACGGAATTGTAGTAAAGGGACTCTATGATGTATCGGTACGTTTTTCAAAGTGTTGTTCTCCAGTACCAGGAGACGAAATCGTAGGCTTTGTTACCAGAGGTCGTGGTGTTTCTATTCATAGAACAGATTGTATTAATATTATTAATCTTCCAGAAATTGAAAAGCCCCGCTTAATTGAAGCTGAATGGCAGCCAGAATTTTTAGAGCAGCATAAGGGTGAACTTTATCTGGCAGAGATTCATATCTATGGAAATAACCGTACCGGTTTACTAGTAGATATTTCAAGAGTATTTACAGAGCGAAATATTGATATTAATACCATTCATTCCCGTACCAATAAACAGGGAGTGGCTACCATCGACGTAGGATTTGGTGTTCGTTCAAAGGAAGAACTTAGAGATTTAATTTCTCGTTTGAAGAGCATCGAAAGTGTAATAGATATTGAAAGAACCACAGGTTAGGATATGAAACACAGTATAGAAAATTATGTGGTGGGTCCTATTGCCACCAACTGTTATTTTTTAATTAATAATGAAACAAAGGAGGCCCTCATTATTGATCCAGGAGCGGCAGCAGAACCTTTGTATAGAAAATTGCAAGAGGGAGATTACATCCCTGTTGCAATTTTGTTGACTCACGGTCATTTTGATCATGCAGGAGCAGTAAAAGGATTAAAGAACTTAGCAAAAGAAGATGGATATGCGTTGCCAGTCTATGCTTATGTAGATGAAAAGGAAACTTTAAAAAATCCTTATTTGAATCTCTCTGCTTTCATGGGAGGTGGGGAAGAAGTTTATGACGCAGATATCTACTTAAGGGACAAGGAAGAAGTTTCTTTGGCTGGATTTCATTTTCAAACTCTTTTTACCCCAGGACACACTCCAGGTGGATGCTGTTTTTACTTTAAAGAGGAGGGTATCTGCTTTACGGGGGATTCCCTATTTTGCTCTTCCATAGGACGAACTGATTTCCCGGGAGGTTCTATGTCAGATTTGGTACGTAGCGTAAAAGAAAAGGTGTTGAGTTTACCAGAGGATACCATTTGCTATCCAGGTCATGATAGTGTGACGACAGTGGAAAATGAAAAGATTTACAATCCTTTCTTAGCGTAAGACTTCTTAAAAAGCTGGAGCATAACATGAATTTAAAAATCAATAATGAAAGTTTTTTATATGATGCCTATGGTTTAGTTCAGGCTTTTTATCCAGGGGAAAAACCAAAGGTATATTTAAATAAAGAGATTGAAGAAGAAAATAAAGATACTACCATAGAACTTTTGGTGGAATCTGACTCTATCGAAATGAATGTGGATGGTGAAAAAAAGGGAGAGATTTCAATTGATGAATCAAACCGTCCAGATACGAAAAATCGCTTGAAACGACTTATTTATCAGGTGTTGGAACAAAAGACAAAACACACCCTTCCCTGGGGCACGCTTACAGGAATTCGCCCCACAAAAATTCCACTAAAAAAGTTAAAAAATAAGGAATCAGAAGAAGAGGTCCGTTTATTTATGAAAGAGACCTATCTTTGTTCAGATGAAAAAATTTCTTTAGCCACAGAGATAGCCAAAAGAGAACTTTCTGTCGTGGGAGAAATGGGAAATAAGTATGCCTTATATATAGGAATACCTTTTTGTCCAAGTATTTGCTTATACTGTTCCTTTTCATCCTATCCTTTGGGACTGTATAAGGATAAAACAGATGCATATTTAGATGCACTTATTAAAGAAATCGCTTTCTGTGGGGGGCATTTTAAGGACAGAGTATTAGATACCATTTATATGGGAGGAGGGACTCCTTCCTCTTTAAGTGCCAGTCAGTTTGAGAGATTATTATCTGCAGTGGAAGAGCATTTGGATTTATCCCATCTTCGTGAATTTACAGTGGAGGCAGGACGACCAGATTCGATTACAAGAGATAAACTAGAGGTTTTAGCAAATCATAATATTGATCGTATTTCCATTAATCCCCAGACCATGCATCAAAAGACCCTGGATCTAATTGGCCGGTTTCATAGTGTAGAACAAATTAGAGAAGCGTATGCCATGGCCAGGGAAGTATCTTTAGAAGCTAAGACAAGAGGGAAAAAGGGATTCCTTATTAATATGGATTTGATTGTAGGACTGCCTGGAGAATCAAAAGAGGACGTGGCCTATACTTTAAGTGAGATAAAAAAGATGGCTCCGGACAATTTAACGGTGCATTCATTAGCCATTAAACGATCTTCCCGATTAAATATTCAATGGGAAGATTATGAAAACGAAGTCTTTGAAAATTCCGATGATATTATGGTGATGGTTCATAAGTGTGCCAAGGAATTGGGTATGAGTCCTTACTATATGTACCGTCAAAAGCAGATTTCTGGAAATTTGGAAAACATTGGATTTTCCCCTGAAGGAAAAGAATGTCTTTACAACATAGAGATTATGGAAGAACTCTGTGATATTGTGGCTCTTGGAGCAGGTAGTGCCTGTAAAAAAGTCGGTCGGGACAATAAGGGTGGAGTAGATTTAAAAACAAAGGTAGAGCGTTGTGAAAATGTAAAAGATGTGGATCTTTACATGGAACGAATTGATGAGATGATTGAACGAAAGAGACAATTGTATCAGTTATAATAAAAATGTATGATTGTATAGAAATTAAGAGTTTATGTTATACTATATGGGATTTGAAAAATGAGAGGTATCCCTATGTTTGATAAACGATTAATGAAGCTTTGTCCAGAAAGTAAAAAATATATTGCAGGTAATATTTTATTTCAGTGGCTGGAATTATTATTGAATGCAGTAATGGTTTATGCCGTGGCAAAAAGCATTGAAAATATATATAAGGAGATTTGGAGGCTACAGGATTTGTGGCGTCTGATTCTCCTTATTTTTGTGACAATTTGTTTTCGATTTGTAACAACAAAGCTGGCTGTCCGGATGAGTTATTATGCATCTAAGACAGTAAAACAGAAATTACGAAATCTTATTTATGAAAAATTACTTCGTCTGGGAAATTCTTATGAAGAAAAGGCATCTACTGCAGAATTAGTACAGGAGTCGGTAGAAGGAGTAGATCAGTTAGAGAGTTATTTTGGTCAGTATGTGCCTCAGTTTTTTTATGCGTTTTTAGCCCCCATTACCTTATTTTTCATATTTGGAAAATTTGGAAGTTATTTAGCTGCCTGGGCACTTCTTATCTGCGTTCCTTTAATACCTGGAGCCATTGTGATGGTGCAAAAAATTGCAAAGAAACTTTTAAGTAAATATTGGGGGCAGTATGCAAAGTTAGGCAGTACCTTTTTAGAAAATTTACAGGGAATGACGACGCTGAAAATATATGAGGCAGATGAATATAAAAATCAGGAAATGAATAAGGAATCGGAGCATTTCCGTTTTGTGACCATGAAGGTGTTAACCATGCAGCTGAATTCCATTATTATTATGGACTTCTTTACTTATGGTGGTGCGGCTGTAGGAATTCTTTTAGCCACCTTAAGTTTTGTACATGGGTCTATCAGTCTTTCGAGCTGTATTTTCATGATTCTTTTATCTGCAGAATTTTTCCTTCCTATGAGACGACTTGGAAGTTATTTTCATGTAGCAATGAATGGTATGGCAGCCAGTGACAGGATTTTTTCATTTTTAAATATTCCAGAAGAAAAAGAAAAAACGAAAAGTCTTTCTTCTATTTCGGATATAGAACTTAGGAATGTAAACTTTTCTTATGACGGAACAAGACAGGTGCTAAAAAATATTCAAATGGAGATAAAAAGGGATTCCTTTGTTGCAATTGTAGGAGAAAGTGGTTGCGGCAAGTCTACCATAGCATCTTTGCTTACAGGTCAGAACACCTGTGAGGAAGGACAAATTCTATTGGATGGAGATGAGATAAAAGATATACGGGAAGATTCTCTAATGAAACACATTACCTATGTGTCTCATAATAGCTTTTTCTTTAAGGGAAGCGTCAGAGAGAACCTTTTGATGGCAAATCCTAATGCTACGGAAAGAGAAATGGAGGAGGCTCTTACATCAGCCAATCTGTATGAATTTTTCATGGAGGCTGAGGGACTGGACAGTCAGTTGCTGGAAAATGCTTCAAATTTATCAGGAGGTCAACGACAGCGTCTTGCTTTAGCAAGGGCATTGCTTCATAATTCAACGGTTTATATTTTTGATGAAGCTACCAGTAATATTGATGTAGAAAGTGAAGAAGTGATTCTTCAAAGCATTTTAGAGCTTACAAAGAAAAAAACTGTAATATTTATCTCTCATCGATTGGCCAATACTGTTTTAGCTGACCATATTTTTGTAATGGAAGAGGGAGCAATTGTAGAAGAAGGCACCCATGAATCCTTACTGGATAAAAATGGAGTGTATCGCAATTTATGGGAGACCCAGGTTGCATTAGAACAATATGGAAGGGAGGTGTAGGACATGAAAAAACAGCCATCCAAGATAAAAACTTTATTTCAAATGGTGGGACTC
>JAIKXK010000329.1 GCA_024684155.1 Lachnospiraceae bacterium
AGAGCTTACGGAGTTAGAAAAATATTGTATTATTACATCAATGCGAGAGGTGCTTAGTCTAATAGCAAAAAACCAGAAAAAGGTTTTAAAGGAGGCGGATGAAGTCATGGGTGGAAAAGTTTTAGAATACGAAGCAAAGACGATTTATAGAGATGGATTACAAGAAGGAATAAAAGAAGGTGTAAAAGAGGGTGTAGATCTTTTACTTTCTAATTTAGTTGCTTCTGGGTTGATTTCTGAAGAAGAGGCAAAAGCTCAGGGAGACATTGTAAAATCTTCTCAAGAAGATAACAGTTAAATTATAATAAATCATGCGTACAAAACTATATAATTTATTAGTAAACAAACAACCCGGTATTGCTTACCGGTACCATAAAGTTCATGATGAAAGTACAGGTATGCTCAAGATTCTATCTTGGGCATACTTGTTGTGTTTAAACATCTTTTTTTATGTCTTTTTCTGTCGTTTTATCGGAAAAGTTCCGGATATGAGCATTTATGAAGAAAAGAAGCTAAACCTTTCTTCATCTGAATCTCACAGTCATCTTTCTGATTCGAATTATAAATCTGTTTCTGACTATGTAAGAAAATTGTCTCATTATGATGTGATCTCCTTTGATGTCTTTGACACACTAATTTTTCGACCATTTGCGCAGCCTACGGATTTGTTTTATCTTATTGGTCAAAAACTTCGAATCATGGATTTTAAAAATATCCGTATGCGTGCAGAGTGGGAGGAACGTGCCGACTGCAAGGATAAGAATGGACATACGGAGATTTCACTTTCTGATATTTGGAAAAGAATTGAATCAGAAGTTGGTAATATAGCAAAGGGTGGCATGGAGATAGAAATAAAAACGGAAGAACGTTTTTGCTACGCTAATCCTTTTATGCTTCAGGTGTGGAATGCTTTGGTAGAGCAGAAGAAAGATATTGTCATTGTTTCTGATATGTATTTGCCCAAGGAAGTGATTGAGCGTATTTTGCAAAAGAATGGTTTTGTGGGAGCAAAGCAGATTTTTATTTCCAATGAATACAAAAAGAATAAAGCTTCCGGGACTTTGTTTAAAGAAGTGAAGAACTATTTGAAAGAGGAATACCAAAGGGAAGTGTCTGTCATTCATGTGGGAGATAATCCAAACAGTGACTGGAAAATGGCAAAACAACATGGATTTGATATTTGTCCCTATCAGAATACCAATAAGAATATTTTGTTATATCGTCCCATGGATATGTCCTATATTATTGGTGGTGCGTATAGAGGCTTGGTTTCCAACCATTTGTACAATGGATTAAACAGCTATAGCTTGGATTATGAGTACGGATATTTGTACGGAGGTCTATTTGTTTTAGGATATTGCGTATTTATTCATGAGTATGCAGAAAAGAATCAAATCGAAAAAATCCTTTTTTTATCCAGAGATGGAGATACGTTAATGCGGGCTTATGAAAAAATGTACCCAAAGGAAAACGTATCCTATGTATATTGGTCTAGAAAAGCGGCATTAAAGCTTATGGCATCTGAGGATAAACATGACTATTACCGAAGATTTTTGTATCACAAAGTGAACCAGAATTATTCTTTGGAAGATGTTTTAAAATCCATGGAATTGGAAGATTTGCTTGCAGATTTGAGTAAGTGGGATATTTCAAGTGCAAAGGCGAAAGAAAACAAGAATTCTTCTAAGATAAAAAAACTACTTGAAACAGATGTGTTGACGGATAAAAATGTAGATTTTTTGAAGGCTTTTCTTGAAGAAAATTGGGAAAAAATTATAAAAATCTATGAGCCGCAGCAAATTGCAGCAAAGAAGTACTATGAGAATGAATTAAAAGGTTTACACAAGGTGATAGCTGTGGATATTGGTTGGGCCGGATCCGGAGCAATTGCCTTATCACACCTTATTAACAAAGTTTGGAATTTGGACTGTGAGTTGATAGGTATGATTGCCGGAACTAATACGATTTATAATTCGGAACCGGATGCCAGTGAAACATTTTTACAGGATGGAAGCTTGGTGTCATATTTGTATTCTTCATCCTTCAATCGTGATTTACTAAAGAAGCATAATCCTTCCAAAGATTACAATGTGTACTGGGAGTTCATCTTTCTCATAGAATCCAACAAACTGCGGCGTAGGCGAAGATAATAAT
>JAIKXK010000332.1 GCA_024684155.1 Lachnospiraceae bacterium
ACACATTCCAAGGCAAATCAAATATTCAACAAACATGATGATTGGCAAAAATAAGCATGCCAAAGGGTTAATGCCGTATCCTGTAACTATTAAAACTGCAAATACTACAATAAAACTTAAGAGCATATTGATAAAGTTACTTGTTGTGCTGGCTATTGGAAGCACCTCTCTAGGAAAGTATATTTTCTTTACCAAGTCCTGAGACGAAAGTACTACCATACATCCACTGGTCAATGCTGAACTAAAGAACATCCAAGGAACTAGAGCAACAAATAAAAATAAATAGTACTGCTCAATATTTGATCTCATAATTACTGAGAAAACCAATGTATATACTAGAAGTTGAAGCAAAGGATTTATAAAGGTCCATAAAAAGCCTAACACAGACCCCTTATAACGGCCTCTCAATTCCTTTCGCACCAAGCTATTAATCATTTCTCTATAGTCATATATTTCTTTAAACTTTTTCAACCTATTTTCTCCATTTGTGTCTTTATAGAATTTCCAGCTCGTTCATAACTTAATCTCTCACGAACATAAGAAGCACCATTGTTTTTTATAGATTCATAATATTCTTTATCATCATATAATCTACGAACATATTCTGATGCCTGATCCACATTTGCATCCATCCAACGATTCCCTTTTTCATAAGGTCCAATCTGAGATGAGAGTTTAATAAATTCTCCATCTACCAGGCATGCACTATCTTCTGTGATAAATTCAGAATTTGCAGACCAGTTTGTAACAACTGTTGGTGTTCCTAAAAACATCGCTTCTGCCATAGGTAATCCAAATCCCTCCGCGCGATGTAACGAAATAAGTACATCAGCTGCTGCCTCTAGACTTTCTACCATTTCACGGCTTAGATTTTTCGTAATAAAGTAGATGTATTTATAACCTTCTAGCTGTTTTTTTAACCCTGCCACTTCTGACTCTGTAGCAGCGTTGTTGACTTTAATAATCAGACCCACTTTTTTCTCATTGGCTTCTTCCGATGAGAAAGCCTTTTTAAATGCTGAAATGGAAGCCTTTGGATTCTTTCGTTCACTCACACTTCTAAAGTCATACATTAAAAGATATAAGAAAACATCTTCTGGTAAATCGAAAGCATCTCGTCCATACGAAACCGGCTCCTTTAGCCACATGGCATATGGCACATGAACCACCGGCTTTTTCGTATACTTCTTAATGCAATCACAAATAAACTGAGATGGAGCCCATACTGCATCCACTGTATCGATGCAAGGTCTCCAAATCTTAGGGAATGTTTCTAATTCCCAAAGCCAGTATGCAACGTTATAGCGATAGTCTAAAATCTCATTGGAGAAATCTGAATAATAACGTACCCACTCACCAGCATTGATATGGATGACATTAATAGCATACTTTGGCTTCTCTACGATATAGTCATCCCAATCATGAATGTTATTATCCTCATTGGCCCAACTATCCACGTTAAGAATCACAAAAGGAATCTCATTTTCTTTTAGCACGCGAGCAAGGATTCTCATGCTCTCGCCAAGACCTGTTTCTGATCGGATATTTCCAATCAGATTGATTCCCATTTCATATTTTCCTTTTTCATATGGTCTAACCGTCTTATGTTTCTTTAACATCTTACGATATAAACGCTTTTCCAAATATTTCCGAAAAAGCGCCACTGACCAATCTGGCATATAAACTTTTAATACTCGAAGTATTTTAAATATTCTCTGTTTCATATTCACATCCATTTTTAGGCACACTTTGCCCATAATCTGTTACATTATACTATTGTCCCTCTTTTTTTTCAATGTGAGGCTATAGATTAAAAAATGAAAGAAAAGGCAACAAACCAGTCGTCCATACTGTCCTCCCTAAAACACATATCTTCAATTAAAAAGACGCCGATTCTTTGCTGCCGACGTCTTCTCTGCTACCACACTATTTCTCTCTCAACTTCTCAACCCCATCTCGAAGTCTTTTTATCATCTTCTCCCTCGTATATTCCTTCTGGACTCTCTCATATGCACCACGTCCATAGGTCTCTCGTAGACTTTCATCCTCACCCAGCTTCTTTATAGCTGCTAAAAGTTCTTCTTCACTTCCGGGGGTTACGGTGATACCACTTTCTCCATCCATACTTACGTAGGGAACACCGCTGTTTAGTCTTGTGTTAATCACAGGTTTACCAAAGGCCATTGCCTCGATTTGTACGATGGCAAAGGACTCAGCTTCTGAGGTGGATGGAAGGACTAAGAAATCACTCTTTTTGATTTCTTCTCGCTTTTCTTCTTCTGAAATCATTCCGGTAAATCGAACACACTCTTTTAATCCCAATTCCTTTGTCAAAGACTCTAATTCTTCCTGCTTTGGACCGCCACCAACAAAGGTAAGGTCATAGTTTCCATTTCCCTCATCCAAAAGTCTTTTAAATACACGAAGTAATAAATCGCCGCCCTTGTACCAGACCAGTCTTCCTAAAAATAGGATATGAACGGTATCGTCCCCTTCTCTATCTTTTCCTCTTCCAAATCCATTTTCCTGCACATAGGCCTGTCCCTCTGCCAGGTGTTCATCTGAAATGGAATAAGGCACCTTTACGCACTTATCACGAAACTGCGGAAGTAAATCTGATCCATCGATAGTTCCATCCGATGATACCAAAATCATATCTGCTTTCTTTAAGCTGTGTTTTACGAAAGGTCGATAGAAGGGTGCCAGCTTTTTATAGCTTACAAAATCACAATGCCACCACAGTACCAGCTTTCCTTTATAGCGATGAAATAGGATTCCAATATCACAAAGGGGATAAGGGAAGTTATAAATAGTCACTCCATCTTCTTCGCCTCTGTCTTTCATCTCTTTTAGAAACTGAAATGAAAAGGGGGTAGATGCCACATTTAAAAACTGCTTACAACGCAAA
>JAIKXK010000355.1 GCA_024684155.1 Lachnospiraceae bacterium
AAAGCGAAATTAACCAGGGCAACACGTACATCTGATACGCCTTCACCATAGGTGATTTCCTCTAAGGTCATAGCATCTTGTAATTCTTCAGCTACACTTACATATTCAGATGAAACATAACCTTCTTCACCATCTACAGAGACCTTAATCCAGTCTCCCAAATCTTCTTCCACTTCAAGTTTTTCACCTGAGCTTAGATTAATAATAATCTCTGAATCTGTAGATGCCTCAGCACGAATACGAAGGCCATCTCCTGTAACGGTAGCAACCAGTGCTGCTAATTCGTTTGCTAAAGTAACAGCTTCATCTCCTGTTACCAAATAATCTGCACTAACATATCCCTCTACATCACCTGATGTAATCTGAGCCCATCCATCAGATACTGATATCACTTCGCAAGCAGCGCCATCTGGAAGTTTACCAACAATTTCACCTGATTCGGAAGCTTCTGCTCTTACATTTAAGTTTCCATCTACCTGGGCAATTCCGATATTTGTATAGCCAAATGTTTCAGTACTTTCTTCTGTATCGGTGCTTTCTGTAGCATCAGTACTTTCATTTGTTCCAGTAGCTGTTACATCAGAAGCAGATGCTAAAAGAGTTGCATATGTTTCTGAATCTTTTTCAACATTTACAGACATTACATCTGAAATACCTGCTGTTTTTGTGCTTTTTGCAGAAACACTTGATAGTGACTCCTGATTATTAAAGCAAAATCCTAAAATAAGAACTCCGCAACATGCAACTGAAAAAGCCTGAATAACATTATTTCTTTTCATTCTTAATAACCTTTCAATACGTTATTGTTTCAATAAAAAACAGTAGTATCTTCATACTACTGTTATAAAAACCTTTTCGAGTATATCAACAAAATGAAAAAAAGTCAACACATTTCGAAATATCTTGTAACATATTTGTAACATCTATTGAAAATACGCTTTCGCACTCTTTATATCTTCCTGAATTTGACTCGCCAGTTCATCCAGTGAATGAAACTTTTTTTCAGGACGAAGAAACTTTAAAAAGTCTACCTTGGCGATTTCCCCATATAAATCACCTTCAAAATTTAAAATATGAGTTTCCACTCCTATTCGTTTCTCTTCTTCTTCGATCGTTGGCTTTAATCCAATATTTGTAACTCCATTATAAGATACCCCTTCAATAATTACCTTGGATACATAAACTCCGTTTGGAGGTAAAAGTTTGTCCGAAGTAGGTAATATATTAATGGTAGGCATCTTCATTTTTCGTCCAATATGATTTCCGTGAACGATTTCGCCAAAAACAAAGTAATAATACCCTAAAAGATCATTGGCTTTTTCAATGTTACCTTTCCCTATTTCTTCTCGTATATAGGTACTAGAAATATCTCTTTTTACATCCTTAAGTTTTTCTACTACATCAGCATAATAGCCTAACTCTACTTCTTTTTCCTTTAATAAAGAAACTGAACCTTTTCCTTTATAACCAAAGGTAAAATCTGTTCCACAGGCAAGATACTTCATATGAAGCTTATCACATAAAAAAAATAAAAATGCCTCTGGCTCCATTGACATCATTTCTTTTGTAAAAGAAAGTTCTAAAATGTAATCCACACCAATATTTTCAAGAATCATCGCTCTTTCTTCATTGGTAATAAGATTTTTTATTTCTTCTTCCTTGTCATCGAAAGAAAAACGTGGAGATTTATCAAAGGTAACCACCACTGACTTTCGTCCATTTTGTTTTGCATCATCTACAATTTTTTCAGCTAAAAACTCATGACCTCTATGAATCCCATCAAACTTTCCAATTGTGATAGAGGTATCTGTGTCCATTTGAAAATTTTCTATATTTTTAATATATTCCATAATTACTCTAAGAAAAACTTTTCTGGCTTGTAATAACCATCTAAGGTTTTATATATTCCTGCAAATTTTTTGTTCGGATGGTATAAGGATACAAAATCCCCTACCCTTCCTTTTTGCTCTTCTACTAATTCAAATGGAATCTTATTTCCATTTTCTATCAGCTTGTCCGACTCACTTTTTCCATATACCTTTTCATAGGAAAACAACGTATCAATAGGATGTATAATATCTTCTATTCGTTCTTCGTCTCGAAGTTTTTCTAATTGAGCTAAGGTATAGCTTTCATTTAAAGAAAAGCCGCAGGCTTTTGTACGAATCAAACTCGTCATATAAGCTCCACAGCCTAAACTATTTCCAATATCATAGATTAAAGAACGAATATAGGTTCCTTTCGAACAACAAACTTCCATTTTTCCATAAGGAAAATCAAAGGATAAGAGTTTTAAAGAATAAATCTCAATATGTTCCGGTTTACGCTCTACTTCTTTTCCTTCACGAGCTAATTCATACAATTTCTTTCCATTAATCTTTTTAGCAGAATACATAGGAGGAATTTGCAATTGCTTTCCTATAAATGAGGACATCTTATTTAAAAATTCCTCTTTCGTAATAACCTTTTTGGAAGTAGAAACTACAGAACCATCTCCATCATAGGTATCCGTTGTTTTACCTAAAAAAAATCCACAAACATAAGTTTTATCATGATCTTCAATGTAATTTACGGCCTTTGTAGCCTTTCCTAAAACAATAGGAAGCACTCCTGTTGCACTAGGATCTAAGGTTCCTGTATGACCGATTTTTTTCATGTGTAAAATTCCACGGGCTTTTGCTACCACATCAAAGGAAGTAAACCCCGCTTCTTTATTTACAACAATTAATCCACTTTTCATAAATTAAAGTAATTTTTCCAATTCTACCAAAATTTTTTTGATTGCAGCCTCTGGATTTTCATGTACTGAAAATCCTGCAGCTTTAGCATGTCCACCGCCACCGAATTTAGAGGCTAACACCGTAAGATTTACATCTCCGGTAGCCCTTGTGGACACCTTATAGCCTTTTTCATCTGTTTGGTATAAAAAGATTGCAACCTCAGCCTCCTTTGTGTTACGAAGCTGCTGAACAATTCCCTCTAAATGACGAGGTAGTACTTCAAATTCATCCATTTCTTCTTTTGTAATATAAGAAACAATGACTCTGTTATCTAAATATAACTTAGATTTTAATAAGGCTTTTCCAAGAATTAAATTTTGATGATAAGATTTTTGATAATAAGTTTCGTCAATGATTCTGCTATAATCAATGCCCTTGTCCATTAATTTTCCAGCTACATTCATTGTCTTAGAAGATGTACAGGTATATTGGAATACACCGGTATCGTGTACCATTCCAACATAAAGACATTCTGCAATCTCTTTCGAGATTCTTTCTTCATCCATGCAGTCAAAAATCAATTCACAGGTAGATGAATCATCTGGAATAATGTATTCAAAATCTGCATAACCATCTTTTCCAATATGATGATCTACACAAAGGGTAGTTTTTGCGTCCGTAAAATAATGGCCAGCATTTCCTAATCGAGAAAGTTCTCGACAATCACAGCATATAAATAAATCAAATACCTTTGATTCATCTTTTGCTTCTTCAATCTTGTCCGAATTTTTAAGAAAATGAAAAATGGTAGGAATCGTTTCTAAGTAAATATGGACATCTAAAGATGGGTAATTATCCACCACATAGTTATATACAGCTAACGTAGACCCAACACAATCTCCATCAGGACGAACATGTCCAGCGATTCCCACACTAGATACATTTTTTAGCAAATCATCAATCTTCATTATCTCCAACCACCTCATTAATTAAGTGTGACATATGTACACCATATGCAATAGAATCATCTAATACATAGGTGATTTCAGGTGTATTTCTTAAATTTAAGTTTTTTGCTAAAGTATGACGAATGAATCCGGCAGAGCTTTGTAATCCCTTCATGGTATTCTTTGCCTCTTCTTCATTACCAAGCACAGAGATATATGCTTTGGCAGTTTTTAAATCTGCCGCCACATCTACCTTTACTACACTTGTCATAGGATGGATTCTAGGATCCTTTACCTCTCCACGAATAATGTTAGAAAGCTCTCTATGTACTTCAGCGTTTAAACGAGTATTTTTTATACTTTTATGACTCATGATCTTGGTACCTCTACCATAATATAAGCCTCTACCTGATCTTCTTCTTGAATGGCATCAAATCCTTCAAATACAAGACCACATTCGTATCCGGCTTTTACTTCTTTTACATCATCCTTAAATCTCTTAAGAGAACCAAGGGCACCTTCAAAGATTTGTTCACCTTCACGGCTAATACGAACCTTGCAATCTCTCTGGAACTTACCATCTAACACATAAGAACCTGCAATGTTACCAACACCAGATGCCTTAAATATCTGACGAATTTCAGCATGACCAATTACCTGTTCCTCATAAATAGGCTCAAGCATACCCTTCATAGCTGCTTCCACATCTTCGATAGCGTTATAAATCACCTTATAAAGACGAACGTCAACACCTTCATGATCTGCTGTCTGTTTTGCAGATGGATCTGGACGAACGTTAAACCCAATAATAATTGCATTGGATGCAGATGCTAAAATAACATCACTTTCGTTAATGGCACCTACACCACCGTGAATTACCTTAACAACAACTTCATCGTTAGATAACTTCTCTAATGACTGTTTTACTGCTTCCACAGAACCCTGTACGTCTGCTTTTACAATTAAGTCTAATTCTTTTAAGTTACCAGCCTGAATCTGAGAGAAGATATCATCCAAGCTCATTCTGCTTCTGGTCTCTTCAATTAACTTATTCTTGTTTTCAGCAACAAAGGTTTC
>JAIKXK010000394.1 GCA_024684155.1 Lachnospiraceae bacterium
TGTTGTAACATGTAATAGGTATGCATTTGCACCGGATGCAATAATACCGGCAACCAAAGAATACTCAAACATATAAGAACTACGTCTTGTATCCTTTCCGATTACAATTCTTCCTTTGTGTTCTCTATTGTAATACCATCCTATATATCGTCCAATTTTATAAGCATGATCTGCAGTTAATACTCTTCCAGCCTCTCCTCGAAACCCATCTGTTCCAAAATACTTCATACATTACACCTCGAATAATTTACTTTACGTTATCACGCATAAATCAGTATATCATTTTTCACAGAAAAATCCATTGGACATTGGGGACGGTTCTTTTGTCTTCATTTTTGTTATTATTACTAATTTTATATATTGGAATTTTTTATTATTTAAATTTTAATTCTAATTCTCGTTCTCATGGGACACGTTTCTTATTAGCGTTTTTATGTTCCTTTATTTTGTTTATTTTCTTATTTTATGGGAACGCTTTTACTCGCTGGTTTTTTGCGTTCCTCTAATTCTCTTATTTTCTTATTTTATGGGAACGCATTTACTCGCTGATTTTTTGCGTTCCTCTAATTTTCTTATTTTTTTATTTATGGGAACGCAATCATTCACTAAGTTATTTGTGTTTCTTTAATTTGCTAATCTAATACTCGAATTCAATCATAATAAGTTTCTTCTCAGAACTTCGTCATCCTATTCCCACAAATAATAATACAATTATAATTTCTAGCATTTATTCATTCGATGAGATTAAATGAAGACAAAAGAACCGTCCCCATTCAAATTTACCTTTGTTTTTATTCAAAAATAGATTAATATTAATCAAGACCAATTTAGTTATAAAAAAAAGGAGAACGACTATGAAATGTATATCATGGAATGTAAATGGAATCAGAGCCTGCGTGCAAAAAGGCTTCTATGAATTCTTTCAAGAAATAGATGCAGATATCTTTTGTTTACAAGAGACAAAAATGCAGGCCGGACAGTTAGACATGGACACTCCCGGCTATCACCAGTACTTCAATTACGCAGATAAAAAAGGATATTCTGGCACTGCAATTTTCACAAAAAAAGAGCCTCTAAATGTTACCTACGGATTAGGCATTGACGAGCATGATCACGAAGGTCGTGTCATCACACTGGAGTTTGAAGATTTCTTCTTTATTACCTGCTATACTCCAAACTCCAAACAACAGTTAGAGCGTTTAGAATACCGAATGAAATGGGAAGATGATTTTCTTTCCTATGTAAAAAGATTAGATGAAACAAAACCTGTTATTTTCTGCGGCGACTTAAATGTAGCTCACAAAGAAATCGACTTGAAGAATCCCAAAACCAACCATCACAATGCCGGTTTTACGGATGAAGAGCGAGAAAAAATGTCTGTCATTTTATCCTCAGGATATACGGATACCTTCCGTTACTTCTACCCTGACAAGGAACAGATTTATTCCTGGTGGTCGTACCGCTTTAAGGCTAGAGAAAAAAACGCAGGATGGAGAATTGACTATTTCATTACCTCCGAACGATTAAATGACAAATTACAGGACGCCAAAATTCACACTGATATTTTGGGTTCCGATCACTGTCCTGTTGAATTAGATATTGATTTATAAATATAAAAACCAAAAACCATGTAGCATTCACAAACGAATCACTACATGGTTTTATTTTACTTTTAAAAAGTTTGTTTTGGAAAATAACTTTCAATTATGCTCTATATTTCCTATTAATCTTATTCTGTTATGTTTTTAATCTTGCAATTAGGCGGCAAGTGCTCTCCTATCTCAACTCTATTTTAGGTAGCAGGTGTCTCTCCTGTTTTCGCCTTAGCCGCAGCATCCTGTTTTTTCTTTGCCACTACAATCTGTTCCTTTAAGTGAAGACATTTATCCTTTACTCTAGGTGCAGTATTTGGCGATGTAATCAAACGGGATACTAGCTTAAGTGCCGTATCATAGTCCTTGAAATAGATAGCCATATTGGCAAGCATAAACTCTAAGGTATTAGAATCCATTCCATAAAATGGAGGGGTTTCCTTAGACATTGCCTGAGTAAATCCATCGTAAGCCTGCTTGTAGAAGCCAAGCATTTCTTCTCGAATTTCA
>JAIKXK010000290.1 GCA_024684155.1 Lachnospiraceae bacterium
CTGCTTTTCTTTGTTTCTTCGTAGGCTTTGCATAAGGATTATTTTCTTCCAATAAAACAAGATCTGAAATATTTACCTTGGTATGCATAATTCCCATCTGCACTTCCAAATCACCCTTTGCATTTGGAAGGGTATGAACGGTTCCTGTTAAATTCAAGGAAACCACTTTTACCGAATCACCAATACGAAGATCTTTGGCCTTTGGCGCCTTATGATTTGGTTTTTCCACCGGACGAATGGATTTAGACTGAGTATTTTTTAACTTCTTTCCCAGCTTTGCTCTCTCCTGCTCCAGCTTTGACATATCCGGATTCATATCTCCATACTTATTAATATTTCGAATTGCCGAATCCGCATTATTTTTTGCATCCTGTAAAATATTCGAAGCTTTTTCATTTGCCTCCCGAAGAATTTTTTCCTTACGTTCTTCTAACTGTTCCATCTTTTTCGCGTAGGATTTTTTTAATTCCTCCGCTTCTTGTCTTCGACGGGCAATCTCTTCTGCTTCCTTTTCCATGGAAACTCGTTTTTGTTCTAAGTCTACAAATAAATTATCAAAGGATTTATCGGTCTCATCCATGTGTTCCTTTGCTACAGAAAGCACCTCATCGGACAATCCCAACTTCTTAGAAATAGCAAAGGCATTACTCTTTCCCGGTACACCAATTAAGAGTCGATAGGTAGGAGAAAGTGTCTCTACATCAAATTCACAGCTGGCGTTTTCCACATCTTCTGTAGAAAGAGCATACATTTTCAACTCTGCATAATGAGTTGTTGACATACAAAGAGCACCACAGTCATGAACCTTTTCTAAAATAGAAGTAGCAAGGGCTGCTCCTTCATTTGGATCTGTACCGGAACAAAGTTCATCAAATAATACTAAAGCATACCCATGATTTTTATTTTGTAATCCATCTAAAATGTGGACAATGTTTGTCATATGAGAAGAGAAGGTGGACAAAGACTGTTCAATACTCTGCTCATCTCCAATATCTGCATAGATTTCAGAGAACACCGGGATTTCACTTCCATCCTTTGCAGGAATATAAAGTCCGGATAAGGCCATTAATGACAAAAGTCCCACAGTTTTTAACGCAACTGTCTTACCACCAGTATTTGGTCCTGTAATAATCAAAGTATGGAATCCATCTCCTAAAGTTAAACTGATTGGAACTACAGTTGATTTATCTAATAGAGGATGTCTTGCAGATTTTAATACTACAGCCCCTTCTTTTTTAAGCTTTGCTGCACTGCCCTCCATCTGTTTTGCCAAGGTTGCCTTTGCAAAGATAAAATCTAATCGGGATAACAGGTAATAATCCTGTTTTAATTCCTCCATATGCTCTCCTACTCGAAGAGAAAGCTCCTTTAAAATCTTTGCTATTTCTTCTTTTTCTTTTAATTCCAACTCACGAACTTCGTTATTTAATGCTACTACTGCCATAGGCTCAATAAATAAAGTCTGTCCTGTGGCAGACTGATCGTGAACCATACCAGATATTACAGACTTAAACTCTGCTCTTACCGGTAAACAATATCTTCCACTCCTTGTGGTAATTACCGTATCCTGCAGGCAATCTCTTACCGATGGTTTTGAAAGCATGGAATTTAGTTCTGCTCTGATTTTTTCATTTGCTCTGTTTTTACTTCGACGAATGGAATGAAGTTCAGGAGAAGCTTCATCTGCAATTTCATCTTCCGATAAAATACATCTTGTAATTTCTTTATACAAACTTTCTACTGGTTCTAATTCATCAAAATATCTGGTTAAGCTGTCTTTGATTTCATTTCCCCTGGCATCAGAAGATCCATGATTTTTTGCTCTTTTTGCCACACCTAATAAATTAGACACCAAAAGAAGTTCCCCCGTATTTAGGGAACTGCCAATCTCAAGGCGTTTTGCAAAAGGAACCATCTCTGTTATTCCTGCAAAAGAAATTTCTCCGTACTTATAAAGTCTTGTTAACCCGTCTCCTGTTTCTTTGATATGTTTTTCAATTTCTTCCATATCCTTTAGGGGTTTTATTTTTTCGCAGAAATGTTTTCCGGCATCCGATGTTGCATTGGCTGCAAGTAAATCTATTATTTTATAAAATTCTAATGTTTTTTGTACCTTCTTATTCATGGAAATTATTGTATCTGATTTATTTATAAAACTCAATGTAATCCCTTGTTTTTCCAATAAAAAACAGCCCTCGGATTTCTCCGAAGGCTGCAGATTTTTTCTTATTCTGTAACTGTTACAGGTGATGAATAAATCTTTGTGGTAGAGAAGTATAAGGTAAGAGTAGCAGAACCATTCTTTGTTCCTGTTACATCATATGCTCCCCATACAGATTCTCTCTGATAGCTTTCACAATGTGCTTTTACAAGTTCTGAAACAGAAGAACCATATCCACCATTTTCACGGTTTAAGCCAGCTGCCTGCCAAATTACATTTGTAAATGTTGTAAGGGAAAGATATGGAACTACATCCTTTGTATCCCCAAGTCTCTTCACAGTTCCCTCACGAGAGAAACCATTAATTACCGGCGAACCAAAGCAGACTGTATTTAGTACATTATAGTTGTCCTTAATAGTATCATCACTTGCTGCCTGCTGTGCCACCATTCCACCGAGAGAATGTCCAGCAAAAATAAGATTTGATCCTGATGGAATATTATTCACAATTGCTTTTCTAATATTGGTAATGTATTTGTTATCCTGTTCAAAACCAACCAATAAATCTGTCCACCATCCAGTTGACTGATTTTCTGCATCCGTGTCTGTTCCAGATAATGTAACTACATACACATCCTTTGTAGTAGTCCACCACCAGGATTTTGTTGTTAATACACCCTTTGTAATCACAATTGGTCCAGCTGTCTGAACATCAGAATATCCGATTTGAACCAGACGGGCCAAATCAGATGCGTCATCATAAGTTACTGTCTGACCAGACGTTACCTGTGCATAGGTTTCTGCTACTAATTCATCATTACTTGCTTCGTCTGAAGCAAATGCAGTTACCCCAACTCCTAAGACCATGGTAGTAGCAAGTACTGTTGCTAAAAATCTTTTTAACCCCTTTTTCATGTAAACCTCCTAAAAAAACAAAACGCTTTCGGAAACTCATCTCCCCATCTCCACGTTTCCTTTCCCTAGGATTATTTTATTTTGATTTTTGGAAACTCGCAATCAGCTAGCGGGTTTCCATCTCCTGAAAAAGGTACAAATTTTTTTCTTTTATTTTATGCAAGATGCTTAATCAACTTGCATGAATGTTACTTTTTATTCATAAAGACCTTACTCTCTTGTATTTATATCCAAAACTTTTCTTTCCATGGAAATAAACATTTCTCGATCGCTTTTTATTGTGGAACCTGTGGTGGTTAACATATTACCTGTAATAGTTGCACTGGCTCCACCCTCGAACAGAACTTTACCATTTTCATCTACTAAGCTTCTTCCTGCAGCCATGCGAATATCTGCTTCCGGGTTAATCAAGCGAAAGATTGCTACTGTTCGTTCAATCTCTTCTTTTGTAAGGCGATTTACATTTTCCAGTGGTGTCCCTGGAATTGGAATTAAACAGTTAATTGGAATGGATGAGATTCCAAGTTCAAACAAATCAAAGGCCATATCAATTCGATCATCCATGGTCTCTCCTAGACCAATAATACCTCCGGAACAGACCTTCAGTCCTGCGGCCTGTGCCCGTTTTATATTTGCCACCTTATCATCAAAGCTGTGGGTAGTACAGATAGATGAGAAATATCCTCTGGAGGTTTCGATATTATTATGGTAATTTCTTACTCCTGCATCATATAATTTTTCAAATTGCTCCTTTGTTAAAAAGCCTAAAGATGCACAAAGATTAATATGCAGATTTGAATTCATCTTTTTATAAATCTCAATTAACTTTTCAAAATCTTCTTCCGAAGGATGATGGCCTGATATGACAATGGCAAATCGATTTACTCCTTCCTTTTCATTTCCTTTTGCTTCTTTATATATTGTTTCATAATCTAATAAACCATACACATCGCAATTGGTATGATTATGAGCAGACTGGGCACAGAACTTACAGTTTTCCCCACAGTTTCCGCTCTTTCCTGCAATAATGGAGCAAAGATCTACTTCATCCCCTACAAAGTATTTACGTATATCATCTGCAGCTTTTTGTAATTCTTGTAAATCACAGGTTTTTAAAAATTCCACATCATCTTCTCTTGATAGACGTTTTCCATTTTTTATTTCTTCAACTAATGTTTCTAAATCCAATTCTTTCACTTTGCTTTCTACATTTTAATTTTCTTTTTTATTTATGGATACGAGGGATAGGATTAAAGATAGTCCCATTCCAATTAATGTCCAGTACTGATAAATAAAAGCAGGTAAGGCCAGACTTTCTAAAAATCCTTTTCCATAGGATCCAACCAAACCAAATAATCCACCAACAATCACTGCACATAACCAGATATTTTTCTTAACTCCACCCTTTTTATAGGCGTAAATGGCAACTACCAATGGGAAGATAACTCCTGGTGTATAAATGGAGTAAGCTCCGGTTAAAAGACTCATAATATCACTTCTGCCAATAGCTGCAAGCAAAAGAGAAATTCCACCAATTACAAGAACTGTAATTCTTACTGTCATAACATTTTCTTTTTTCAGAATATCTTTTGCAAAAATACTTGAAGCATTGATGATACATGTATCTGTAGAAGATACGATTGCTGACAGTAAACCAAAGATTAAAATCACTGCAAGAGGTTTTGGTAACAAGTCTACTGCATACATTAAAGCACCACTTTCACCTAATTCTTCCGGAGTTACATTAAAGCGAATCCACATACCAATGAATGTAATTACAACTGAAAATATTAACAAAATAATTCCGGCACTTAATGCAGATTTTTTGGCTGTCTTTCCATCTTTTGAAATAAAATTTCTAGACATGATATCTGGTCCTAAGAAATATACTCCACCAATTACAAATAGCTGAGTGAATAAGTTTGACACTCCATAGTTTTCATTTAAGAGTTCAATATTATTTGAAACGCTTGCGCTATCTCCACCCTTTGTTCCATAGAGATAAATCATACAAGCTACTACACCAACTAGAATCAATACCAGCTGGATCTTATCTGTTTTTACTACAGACATCTGTCCACCAATCGTGGTGTATAAAATTACGATGATGGATACTACCATAAAAATAAATTTATCACTTCTACCTAAAGCAAAGGTAATAAGACTGTTCATTGCTACAAGTTGTCCTGCAATTACTCCCACCCATGAGATAACAATAATTAGCGCAATTAATTTC
>JAIKXK010000054.1 GCA_024684155.1 Lachnospiraceae bacterium
TCTACAACATCTTATCATTCTACCACACTGAATTTTCTGCCATTTGTTCTCTTTTTGTTTCTACCAATTCTTTTAGTTTTTCTAATTCTTTCTGTAACTCCTTGTGCGTACCACTTTCATTAGAGTATTTTATAACCTCAAGATTTCTATTATCTTTTAAAACCTTTCCGACATTCTCAGTTATAGAATCCTCTGCTGCAACAAAGTAATGATGTAGACAGCCTTCATGATTAAAATTAGCATTTTCAAATATCAATTCAATATCTGGGTCATCAATTCCACATCCTAAAAATATGAATGTATGTGTTAAAATTAAAGCATCTAGCAATTTGTAAAAAGAGGCATAATTACATCTTGCGTTATTATACTGCTGATGCGAAAAAATCATCAAATCTCTATCGTCGATTGTTCCATGCGCTTTAATCAACAGGTAATCATTTGTCCTTAAGTATTTTGCTATATCTTTATCAGAATATTTCTTAACAACAACCGTCGAATGTGATTCACTCAAAGCACATTCGTCATATATTTTATCAACATTTGAGGTAATAACAATCTTAGAATCCAACCCATATATAACCTTATGAATTTCTGCAGGCATATATCCCGGTCTCCCAAATTCTTCAGCTGCAGCCTCACCAAATTCTGCTTGTCCTATTAGGTTTATTATTATCTCACATGCAAGCAAATATTTTTTTCATTAATATATTCTAGAATTTCTTCTTCGTATGTTCCTATCTTCTTTTGACATTTGGATACGACACTTTTTAAAAATTCCTCCCAAGTTGCAGGACTTTTTCCCATCTTACTTATTGCATTTGCAGAAATACCTGCCCCCAAAAAAAGAACTGCTCTACGTCTTGCTAAGGAGTCAATCACTTCATCAGGCCAAATACTCATTTACACTGCCTCCATATTTTTTTCCACGTTCTCAGAAAGTTTTTTCATTAATGCTTCAAACTCTCTTACCTTTTGATAGTGAGCCCCAACAACACCATCGACTGATCCTAATTCAAAAATTGGTTTATGCGATGTCTGTGACATAGGAACCAAACTATGATAATTAGGAACGGACCCTATCTTATAATCGATTTCCTCACTTACGACATGATTTATCGGTTTAACTACGCTTTCTTTTATCTCGCTTGGTATTTTTGCCAAAATTTCATCATACGCTCGTACCGCGCGTGGCTGTCCATCAACCGATTTTGTTATATACTGTTGTTCCACATATCCTATAAATTTTATAGGACTTCCCGTATATATTGCATTTATTTTTTCTTGTTTATCTGGTCCAAGCTGAGTATACCCCTTATCAAATAAGTCTCTCCAAGTAGATATTGATGTCCCAATATTTCCTAAAGCCAGAAGGCTAAAAACATCCGAAGACATTGGGGTCAAGAAATAATCACATGCCAATAATACCGATCTATTAATTGCTCCCAATGAAGGACCCATATCAAAAAAAACATAATCATACTTGGTACATTTAGAAAGAAAATCAGAAAAAATCAAAGACGATCTCATTCCTCTGTAATCCCCAGCTTTAACATCTCTCCACTCATTTGCCAGGAAATCTTCACATGCTGCAAATGTAGGATTTCCCGGTATCATATCAAATCCAAAATAATCCGTTTTTACTGTCTCATAATCTTTTATAAATCCTTCTCCATCTTGGAGTGATGGAATCAATGAAGATATAGTAAAATTATCCCCTTCTAGATAATATGAATAAAATGAATCTTCATCAAGAGTATAGGACGTAGTATTGCATTGAGGATCAGCATCAATTACAAGAACTTTTTTATTACGTTTTCTTGCAAAATAAGCTGCCAAGTTACATATCAATGTTGTTTTTCCAACGCCGCCCTTGTTATTAAAAAAAGCTATCGACTTCATCTGTTCTTCCTTTCTATACTAACTTTCTTATTGTTTACACATAGCACGCTACTTTATATCTAATATTTAAAATATCATAGTTTTGTTGCATTTCCAACATTTTTTCTAATCGCAGGTTTCCTAATACACCTTCTCAATCTCCCCACTTATCCCATACATCTGCTTAAACTCATCCAAATCCTCCGGGTTCCGAATCAGCATCACCTCTTCGAATGTCCCATCCTGCAGACACAGAAAGCCAGCAACTTGCTCTCCATTGCAAATGCTGGCTTTGATGATTGGTTTTTGAGTTTTTGCATCGTATGTTTTCTTTGAAGTCTTCTTGAAAAACATACGCATCTCCCCCATATAATTAGAAATTGGTCCGAACCACACTTGCCCCGAATGGTGCCAGTGCAAGTCTGGCAATCTTAAAGAACTGCATACCAAAAGGTATTCCAATTACCGTGATACACAACAGACATCCGAATAGGAAGTTTGCTG
>JAIKXK010000122.1 GCA_024684155.1 Lachnospiraceae bacterium
TAAGAAGTGCTCCTCCTAAATATGCACCAGCTGGCACAAGAAGACTGTTTATTTCATTAAAAGTAATCCAGTATTTTACAGTGTTCTTATATCTTTCGAATAACACTTTACAATATCTCATAAAACAATCGATAGATTCTCTACCAACCCATCCGTTGTATTTTTGGGTAAGTGTAAATGGTGCTTCGTAATGAGAAATAGTGACCAAAGGCTCAATATTATATTTTTTTAATTCCTTAAAAACATCATCATAAAACTGCAGTCCTGCCTCATTAGGCTCAGTCTGATCACAATCTGGGAAAATACGTGACCACGCAATAGACATTCTAAACACTTTAAATCCCATTTCAGCAAACAGTTTTATATCGTCTTTATAATGATGATAAAAACCGATGGCTTCATGTGATGGATAATATGTTCCTTCTTCTGTAACTTTTGTGATTCTTCTAGGTGTGTCTACAGTACCGCCAGTCATCATATCTGCAGTACTAGGACCTTTTCCATCTATGTTCCAAGCGCCTTCCAGCTGATTAGCTGCAGTAGCACCACCCCATAAAAAGTTTTCTGAAAATACTGAATTGCTCATAATGTTTCATTACCTCTAGTTTATATTTAGCTGATTTTATTCTGTTTTATCTTCAAAACCAAGTACAAGTGTGAGAATAAATGTTACTGCAAAACCAATTGCAGAAGCGATGATTGCATGAACCATGCTCATTGGGTTTTCAGTAATAAATGCAGGAAATGTAAGTAAACCTGTGATACCAAGTGCTGAACGTCCAACTCCCATTAAACCTGCGTAGAAGCCACCGACAACACCGCCAATTACTACTGCAGCAAGAGGTCTCTTATACTTTAAGTTTACACCAAACATTGCTGGCTCAGTAACACCAAGAGCTGCTGTTAAACTTGATGAAAGAGCTACCTGCTTTGTATTTGCATTCTTTGTCTTTAATGCAACGGCAAGAGCAGCGGCACTCTGTGTAAAGCTGTGAACTAACATACCAGGACCTACGATGCTATCAACACCTGTTGCAGCATATACAGTCATAACTACTGGTCCAAGGCTGTAATGCATACCTGTCATAATTAAGAATGGGAAAATACCACCAATGATTGCTGATACTAACCAACCTGCGTGTGAATTGATAAATGTTACTGCTGCTGCTAATCCATTACCTACGATTGCGCCAAGAGGTCCTAATACAATGAGTGTAAGTGGGAACATAATTAAAATAACAAGTAATGGCTTAAGGATTGCTTTTACAATATTTGGAACAATCTTATCCACAAATCTCTCAATATATGAAAGCACCCAAACAGTTAAAATGATAGGAATAACTGATGATGAATATGTAGCGTTTGTCACAGGAAGACCTAATAACTTAACTGGCTCTCCAGCTGACATTAATGCACTAAACGATGGGTGAAGTAAAATACCAGCAAGTGTAAGTGCAAATCCTACATTTGTCTTGAACTTCTTTGCAGCACTCCAAGCTAAAAGCATAGGTAAGAAGTAATATGCTGCATCACCAACAAAAGTTAAAATAGCATAAAGCTGACCATCTAAATCTATAAGATTAAATGTCTTCAATATAATAAGAACTGCTTTGATCATTGCGCAGCCAATCATTGAAGGAATAACCGGTGTAAAGATTCCTGCAAGTGTATCAAGAACTCGGTTTACAACATTACCAGATGGCTTCTCATTTAAATCCTTATCAATGACTTCGTCGACAGTACCCTTCTTTTCGAATCCGCCAACTTTACATATCAAGTCATAAGCTTCATTTACACCCTGACCAATAATAATCTGATATTGATTTGCTGCCCACTGTGACCCCAGCACGCCTGGAAGCATCTCAATTTCTTCCTTCTTTACAAGACTCTGGTCTTTTAAGTTAAATCTTAATCTTGTTACGCAATGACTGAAAAACTCAATATTGCTCTTTCCTCCTAAGAGATCCACAACTTCATTTGCTAGTTGCTCATAAGTACTCTTTCCCATTGTTTCTCCTTTTGTTTATAGTCCTTACGACTGTTTTATTTAATAAAAAAACCCCAGAGACAGTAAGCCATAGCTTACTTCTCTGAGGTGACGCCCAATTGGTTACGATCCTCCTGTGTGGATAATCCAACT
>JAIKXK010000153.1 GCA_024684155.1 Lachnospiraceae bacterium
TCCTTCAAAAGTTCTTTACAAAAAGCTTTACGTTTGCTTTTTGAATGATACTTAACATCCGTAGCTTTTACGATGAGATCCTGAATTCTTTTGTCATAGTTGTTAATATTCATCTTTTTCCTCAGTTTTTTCCATTTTCCCCAAATATACTCTCACTTTATTACTTTAGTTTAATACATTTAATAGGTTTTTAAAACTATCAATGCTATAAACTGGCTGTTTTGCTTCCCCAAATCCATAGGAAGCAAAAATAAAAGGAACGCCTGCCTCACGGCATGCAATTTCATCCATCAATGTATCCCCTACATAACAAGGATGTAAAAATCCATTTCGTTCTATTAAGAGACGAAGGTTATCTGCTTTTCCTTTGCCGTTATTTCCATAGCACTCTGTATCTGTAATAAAGGATTTTACATTCGCTTTCTCCATAAAAAGCTCAATGTATCCCTTTTGGCAATTAGAAACAATACACACAGGAAGCTTTTTTGACAATTCTTTAATCGTAGATGACACCTCTGGATAAGTAATATCTACAGTATTTTCCGCTAAAACTTTATCCTCTTCCTCTATGCTTTTATACATTACACGATTTTTTTCCTCTTCTGTTGCATCAGGCAAAAGAGCATCTGCAATCTCATGCATAGTTTTTCCAAATAAACCTTTTAATCTGTCAGCAGTAATTTCCGTATCAATCTCACAATCTTTTGCTGCTTTTGTCCAAGCTTTTGCCACTAATTCCGTAGAATCCCATACCGTTCCATCCACATCTAAGATTACAGCATCAAATTTCATAATATCTCCTAATTGAATTTTATTCGTCGGAATTCTATTATATCATGAATTTCTAAGAAATTATTCATTTTCTCTCTTATTCGGTGTATTATAAATTTACAAATATATTTAAAAAACCTTGCAAATTTTCGTCAAAAGTTGTATGTTAGGTCAAGCTAACAAATTGTTTCTATATGAATGGAGAGTATAGTATGGATATGAATAATATGAAAATTTTAATTTTAGGAATTTTAATTCCCTTTTTAGGAACTTCCTTAGGAGCAGGTTCTGTATTTTTTATGAAGGGTGATTCCATGAATCCCAAACTGCAAAAAGCCTTATCTGGATTTGCTGCTGGTGTAATGATTGCTGCATCTGTCTGGTCGCTTTTAATTCCTGCTATGGATCAAAGCGATCATCTCGGGAAGCTCGCTTTTCTGCCAGCCTTAATTGGTTTTGCCATAGGAATTGCAGCATTATTATTAGTTGATATGCTCCTTCCCCATTTGCATGTACACGAAGAAAAGCCAGAAGGTTTGAAGGCCAATTTAAAGCGAAGCACCATGATGGTTTTTGCCGTTACCCTTCACAATTTCCCTGAGGGTATGGCCGTAGGAGTTGCTCTGGCAGCATGTATTTCAGGCGAATCCACCATTACCCTATCTGCAGCCTTAGCCCTGGCCATTGGTATTGCCATTCAAAATTTTCCTGAAGGCGCTATTATTTCTCTTCCATTACAGCATGAATTAGGAAGTAAAAGGAAAGCCTTTAGCTATGGATTTTTATCAGGCGTCGTCGAACCAATTGGTGCCATCATTACAGTATTATTAACCGGAATAATGGTACCTATTCTTCCTTATCTTTTATCCTTTGCCGCCGGAGCAATGATTTATGTTGTGGTAGAGGAACTGTTACCAGAGGCCTCTGAAGGGGAGCATTCCAATATTTCTACCATTGGGTTTGCCTTAGGTTTTGCTTTAATGATGGTATTAGATGTAGCCCTAGGTTAATCTACAAATTCCAAATTTAAATCAACCTCTCCAGAAATTCCATCTACACTTCCTGTATTGGAATACTGCCAATACTTAAAATGATATGGACTTTGAGGAATTGCTTCATAATCAGCATACCAAATATCATAATCAGAAAGTTTTGTTAAATCTAACTCAAAAGCTTCCCAAAGCATATTTGCATAAATGGCCGGTGTATAGCCGGCCTCTTTTATTGTATCCAAGAAAACTACTGCATTTTTTGTAAACTGTTCTCCAGTAACATCATCTGTGCGGGCTTCATCATCTAATACATGTTCTGGATCATAAACTACAGGAAGTTCTAGTTTCATTCCATTTAATTGAGAAAGAACAAACTCTGCTTCTTCTTTGGCTTCTGTTTCATTTATAGCCTGGGAATAAAAATACACCCCAACATCAAGTCCGCTATTCTTTGCACCTTCTATGTAGGAAAGGGCGTTTTCATCTGCTTTTATATTTCCTGCCTCTCCATACCCACGAAATCCAATCCGCACGAAAACAAACTCTACTCCAGCTCCCTTTACTTTTTCCCAATCAATCTCACCTTGATGGTAAGACACATCAATTCCTATCCTTGAAGTAAACGTATTATCTTCATAAGATAAAAATTCACTACGTACTTTATTGCCAGACCCACTCATTGGACCATTTTCATCATTTGAAACAAGGTTTGAAAAATCATAGTTGTGTTTTTCTATATCTGGATTAATTTCTACCTCATAGCTTTCCTCAAAAGCATCTACAAAAGATAAAACCTCCGCATCATCTTCCTTTTCATCTAAAGAGTCCGATTGGTTTGTATCTTCTGTGGCAGCAACTTTCTCTGTCGTATCAGTTGTACGATTACATCCCCATGTACCAAAAATTACTCCAACGCAAAGTAGAGAAACTATTATTTTCTTTATGTTAAATCGCATCCTTTTTCTCCTTTTTTTATTCATAAGTTTTATTATACATAAAAAAAGGCGCCGATTCTGTATCGACGCCCTAAGATAATTTATTTATGCTTCTGTAGAATATAGGGAAGATATTAAATCACTAGAGGATGTGTAATAACTTCCGCTACTACTATAGGAAGATGAAGTACTATTCCCTGTAGAAGAATAGTAATACATCAGCGAAGCATTGGATTCTATAGAAGAAGCATACTTTTGTAATACAGACTGTTTTGTTGCTTCATCAGCACTATTAAAGGTATCTGTATCTATGGATAAACTTCCACTACTTCCAACACTAATTCCTATTGTGGAAAGTAAATTTGCATTATTTGAAGTCTTTTGTAATAAACTGCCTAAATTCGAGGTGACACCAGATACGGTAGAACTACTGGCAGATGATATTGCAGAATTATAATACTTCACTAAATCCTTTGCTAAAGAAAGTGCACTGCTATCACTAAAACTTGCATCGTCAGATAAAATCGCTTCTACTGCGCTTTTTAAATCTGAACTTGAAGATGTAGTGGCTGTAGTATCTGTAGTAGATTCTGTCTCTGATACATAATAATTTGCTCTTGTAATACGGCTGGATACACTCGAACCATAACCAAGAGAATCTTCTGTAGAAAATAATTCTTCCACCTTGGATAAATCAATGGTATCTAATGCTTTTTCATTTAAGGTAAGAGTTCCATCATTATTAATAGTAATACCAATTTCTTTTAATGCATCTGCATTTTCCGAAGACGCTGATTGAATGGCTGCAATATTAGAAGATACTGTACTCATAGAGGACTTCTTAGAAGCTTCTACAGCGGAGTTATAATCTGTGACATAACCCTGCAAAGCAGTTGCAACCTTTGCTCTTGCAGAAGATCCACCAGTGGTATCTTCATAGGTACTGGCATTTTGTAGTGTTTGTACATCGGATTTTAAATTTTCCACAGCAGAACTAAGAGTAGAATTTGCAGATGCTACCTCAGTAGAAACGGTAGGATTTTTACGTTCTTCTAGAATCTGATCCAGAACAGAAGTCTTTTTACTAGAAGAACTACCAGATGAATCCGTAGTTTCAACTGAACTATAATATGAAGTCATTAGCTTTGAATAACTGCCATTTTGAATTGAGTAATAATCGCCTAGCATCCCTGCAATTCCTGATGTAGTTCCAAAATTATAACTACTCATAATCAATCACTCCTTTGACTGATACAAAAACGTTTCTTATTTTTATTGTAACACGTAGATTACAATACACAAGTTATTTCGACTATTTTATCTAAAAGTTTAGTTTTCTACAGCAGATGCAAATCTTTATACCCTTCTGCAAATTCATCAGAAACCTTCTTTACTTCATCCTTTGCCTGTAAAAATGCATCAGCTACCAATGGATCAAAATGACTACCAGCGTCCTTTTCAATAATATTCATGGCATCATCATAACTAAAAGCCTTCTTGTATACACGAACAGAAATCAATGCATCAAATACATCAGCCACTGCCATTACACGTGCGGATAGTGGAATATCTTCTCCGGCCAGCCCTTTTGGATAACCACTACCATCCCATTTTTCATGATGGCCACCGGCAATTCGTTTTGCCTCATATAAGTACTGGGAATTTGGCAGAGTATCAATTACCTGTTGAATAATATCAGCACCACACTGAGCATGGGTCATCATAATTTCAAACTCATCATCTGTCAGTTTTCCCGGCTTATTTAAAATTGCATCTGGAATCTGGATTTTTCCAACATCATGAAGAGGAGCTGACTTAATACAGTCTTCAATAAATATGTCTGTAAGCTGATCCTCATAATATCCTAATTCTCTCATCTTGTATAAGATGATTCTCACATAGGCTGCAGTTTTTCGTATATGATCCCCTGTAGATGAATCACGGTTTTCAACTAAATCTGCAAGGACATAAATCAGTCCCATCTGCAGACGGTTCATCTGTTCCGATTTAATCTGTAAATAGGTGAAGTTTACCATACTTTCTTCTACTACCTGCAAGAAAGCAAAGTACATATTTTCTATTTCTGTTCCTGTATGAATATCAAGCTCACGAACCTTATCCATATTTTTGCGTCTTGATTCTTCGTCTGAAAAATCAAACTGGCTGGCACGATATACAATAGAATTAATGGGATAAACCAGGTGATATTTCGAAAGCCAGATACACCAGGCAATTGCCAGAATTAAAAATCCTAATCCTAAAAACAGCATTCGATAGGTAAAGTGAGTTTCATAGGCTGTAATATTATCTAAATCTATATCTACACAGGCATAACAAACACAGTTTCGTTTTGAATCATAAACCGGATTATAGGTAGTCAGTAAATGTCCATACTTGCAATTATCTTCAAAGGTTCTAAGCTGAACCCCCTTAATTAATTCATCAATTTCATCTTCTAAGACGGGATCCACATCTACCACTTCTCCAACCTTTTGGGCAGGACTTTCTGGCGTTTCCACATCAAAAACAACATGGGCGCCATCCTTTTGAATCTGATATACGTAAATGTATTCAATATTTGGACTACTTTCGTAGATACGAGTTAACGCATCCAGTGTACGTTTGTATCCTGAAACAGAATCTCCTTCTTCCAAATAGATATCTACTAAATCTCCATCAATTTCGTTCGCTACTAATTTGGCATAGCTTTGAGACTGTGAGGCAAATTCTTCTGTAGTAATATCACGAAATAGCTTATGACTAATTATCAAATATAAAACTGTAATAGATACACACACTGCTAAAATAACAACAACAATACGATTTTTAACAGAACGCTTTGAACCAGCAATTCTTTGGATCTTTGCCATCTGCTCGTCAGAAATCGGGCGCTGTTGCCAGCCAAACCTTCCTAACCATCTACGTACATAGTCAGGCATAAATTTTATAATCAAAGCTGCAACAAAAAGACTAAGAGCCTTATCTATAATATGAACCACTAATCTTGTGATATAAGCACTTCCCCAGAAGGAATCAAAAAACGGATTTTCCGGCACAATACCTTCTACCTTAAAAATGGCGTCTTCTATACCTCCTCCCGCATCTAAAAGAAGCAGAAGTTCAAAGCTTGCGCTTATAATAGAAGTGATTATAACAAATAAAATAATAAGTGGAATTCGTTTGAAATATTTTTTTTGATAGAAATAGGTAGTACACGCCGCAATAATGATGTTAATTACCATTACATAAGCCAACGACGGTTCAAATGCCATTTCTAATAGATTGGTAAAAAATGCCACAGCAATCCCTGGAAAATATCCGCATACCATTGCAATTACCATAGTCGCAATACTATCTAGTGGCAAATTCCATCCAAAATAGATCCCCAATGAATTTAAAAAAAAGTTAATTAAAACACAACCTGTGCAAATAACAACAAATTGAATTTCATTATTTATTCTCTTCGTCTTCATAAAGCTCCCCCCAGATCTGCATGACAAATAATAAATAATGGTTACAATATAGATTTATTATATCCTTTTTTAATGTGAACAACAACGAAAAAAACTTTTCAGTAATTCAGCAATGTTTTATAATAGAAAAGATTTTTTGAAAGAAAGGTTATACTATGAACTCAATTATCCTAGCCTCAGGTTCTCCTAGAAGGAAAGAAATACTAAATAATCATGAGATTCCTTTTCGTGTCTGTGTGTCAGAAGTAGACGAAACTTGTGATCATAAATCTCCAAAGGAAATGGTAATGGAATTATCGAAACGAAAAGCCCTTGCTGTTTTTACTGATTATCCAAATGAAATTGTCTTAGGTGCAGATACAGTTGTAGCTTATAAAGATGAAATACTAGGAAAGCCAAAGAACGATGAAGACGCCTTTCGAATGCTTCATATGTTACAAGGTCATAGTCATCAGGTTTATACCGGTGTTACAATTTGCTCTAAGGATTTAGTTAAAACCTTTTATGAGAAAACCGATGTAATTGTTCGCCCTATGTCTGAGGATGAAATATATTCTTATATTGCTACTGGTGAAGGATGCGATAAAGCAGGAAGTTATGCAATCCAGGGACTGTTTAAACCCTATATTTCTTCTTTCGAAGGGGACTATGAAAACGTTGTAGGATTACCCGGAAAAAAAGTAAAAGAACAACTTTTTGCTCATTTTATTAAATAATTGAAATTTTATTGAATTTTTTGTTGACAATCCAGCTTTGTTTTGTTAATATAATCAAGTCGCGTAAGGGTAGACCTTACATTATGTGTGAGTAGCTCAGCTGGATAGAGCACTTGGCTACGGACCAAGGTGTCGGGGGTTCGAATCCTCTCTCGCACGCGTCTATAGAAAAAGAACCAGACCATTTTGGCCTGGTTCTTTTTTTATACGAGCTTGCAGCTCGTATTCAAAAGTTCGAAATCTCAGCTACATAAATGTAGCTTCGGTCGGTTACGCAGGAAAAAGATCCTCTGGATCTTTTTCTTTTTCTGCTTCACCCTCTCTCGCACGTGTCTATAGAAAAAGAACCAGACCATTTTGGCCTGGTTCTTTTTTATTCTTCTAATCTTTCTAATTCTCTTGCAAATAATTCCTGATAGTCCGCTTCTTCCCTTGCCACCAGTTCTCTATATTTCAAAATATCTTTTAATACAATCTCTTCTGATGACAAAAATTCTAACTGTGCTGCTGCCTTTTCTGATTTAATTGTAATTTGATGATATTCTGGTCCTATCATTAATAACTGCAGAGATTCCTTGGCATCTAAATATCCACTGGTAATAATCCCCATTACATCATAGATGGTATCGTTGGCAATCGGTCCCATAATGATATCATATTCCTTTAACTCATCTGGTTTATGATTCCGATTTTTATTAATGTAGTCAAACCATTCCTCACTACGAGAGAATTCTTTAACAGACAGACCTTCTGTATTTAGTTCATAGGTATTACAAATGGTAGTCTCTCCCTTTCTCTCCTTTGCCCAACGTCTGGAAAACTCCATATCATCAGTCAGATAAAAACCCTGACCAAAGTCCGCGTTTTTTCTGCCATAATAAATATCTGGTGTTTTTATTTCTAAAAATCCGGTGTGAAATAATCTCATATTTTTTCCTTTTGTTCCTAATAACTTCTGTTTTCCTTCTTCTTACACATTTCCAAGGAGCACATGTGTTAAATACTTATCTGCTACTTCTTTCAGTACTTTCATCGTTTCAATATCTGTGGCAGGCTCTCTCATTTTATATCTTGGAAAATAACGTGTAATATGAAGTGGTATATTTTTATCAATAGACGCAATCCATTTTGCCTCTTCTTCCATATCCAAACTACCATCATTTAATCCTGGCACAATTAAAGTCGTAAGTTCTACATGACAGCTTTCTGCTGCCCTTATAACAAATCTTTTTACAGATTCTAAATCGCCACCTAGCGCGTCATAGTTTTCCTGCCGAAAACCTTTCACATCAATATTTATGGCATCCATCAAAGGAATAACTTCCTCTGCTACTTCCATGGATGCACATCCATTTGTCACTAAAACATTTGCCATATGTTCCCTTCGAAGTAGTTTGGCACAGTCTCTTACATACTCATAGCCCACCAGCGCTTCGTTGTAAGTATAAGCCACTCCTATGTTACCATTTACGGTCTCTCTTTTAGCAATCTCCACTAACTCTTTTGGAGAAATCTGATACAGCCTTGAAAACTCTTCCTCCTTTGCATCAGCAATTTCATAGTTTTGACAAAAAGGACATGACAAATTACAGCCAAAGCTTCCAATGGATAAAATCTTTGATCCAGGTCGATAGAAAGCTAATGGTTTCTTTTCAATAGGGTCAAGCGCAACAGAGGTCAGTTTTCCATAATTTGTACTTACCACCTGACCACTGGTATTTTTTCTTGCTTTGCAAATGCCTGTTTGTCCTTCCTCTAAGTTACAATGATGAAAACAGACTTTGCACTCTGTCCTATTCATGACGAACTACCTCAAACCGATAGAGTTTGATATCTTTTTCATCTTCTCCTATACCGGCTTTCATCTTTGCAATTGAAACCTGCTCTTCTACACTATCCACTCCCTCTAAATCTGGCAAAAGAAGCCCTCTCTTAACTCCTTTTTCTACAATTACGCCATAGCGTATAACATCTAATTCTTCCAAGGAAGAAATAGCTTCCCTTTCCCCTAAAACATCTACATTGATTTCTAAATCCATTAGCTCCTCCTCTTTAATAGGGAAAAACCTTGGATCTCTGGTAGAAGCAGAAATGGCATTCATCATTATTTCTTCAGCCAAGGTATCCTGACAGGCAGCAATGGTTCCAATACACCCCCGAAGCTCTCCATTTTTATGAATCGAGACAAAAGCGCCTGCTCTTCTATGAAGCATTTCCTCTGATAATTCTTCCTTTCCCGGTTCATATAGCTTCCTTGTTTTTATATATGTATCAATGGTGTTTTTTGCGAGACTTACATATTTATCCATCTGCTTCCCCCTCTACATGATAGATGCAAAATCCATACCCTACACCAAAGGTCGCCTCATGACTTAGTGGTGTCGGTATTACCTTTTTTCCTTCTAATGCTCCTCCCATAATGGTAAAAGACCTATGTCCACACTCCATAGATGCTTCTAATAAACCTTCATCAAATTCTTTTAGTTTAGAAAATTCTCCTAAACTCATTACCTCCATGATTTTTTTGTCATACTCTGGTCCTTCTGGTTGATACCCATAAGGTCCATCTTTCTTTTGGCAATGGCTTAAATCTCCACTAGCCACAAATACACATCGTCTTCCAACTTCATCTATCGCTTTTGCAATAGCCCTTCCATATTCCCAATGGGTTTCTAAAGATAACCCTGATAAGCTTAAACGCACTAGTTTTGCATCCTTATATTTTTGTGTGACAAAATAAAGAGGCACCATGGTTCCATGATCTAATAAAGGAGATTTTTCTCCCTCTATTCCTGCTGGAATTCCTGATTTATGTGACTCTTTGCAAATTGCCTCTACCATTTCTTTATCATAAGTAACACTCATCTGCACCCTGCTTGCACGAAAAGCAGAAAAATCACCTATGGCTTTTTCTCCAGGAGAAATATGAAAATAATCCCGATACATTACGTTATGTGGTGTGGATAAAAGTATGGTATCCGGCTTTATTCTTTCTATATCTTCTGCTACTCTTTGAAAAGATCGAATCGTATCCTTTATTTTATTTTCTTCTCCTCCTCCGATCTGTGCTACTGCAATTGGAGGATGAGGCACCATATAACCCGCAACAATACTCATATCTTCCCCCTATATAATAAAACTAAAAGTTTCTACCATTCCATCCCCAGTCAGAAACTTCCCGATAGGTAACATATATCTTATCTCCTGGAATATCTAATTCCTCATTTAAAATGCGACAGATTTCCCCTGTCATTTTTGAATAAGCTTCAGGAGAAGCAGCTCCATAAAGACTAACGTTTACATAAGCTCCTTTTTCTACCTTATCTCCCGCAAAATACAAATCATAATTGTCATCAAATCCAACCATTAAATAACTTTCAGTCTTACCCAAAGCAAGAATCGCCTGGCCAAATTTTTTCTTAATCTCTGTCTTTTTCTTCTCTGATACAGGTACTGAAATTTTTGAATCAATAAATGGCATAATTCATCCTCCTACTTCTTCTTATTTTAATAATAAATTTACTCCAACATTAAAACTATGGTCTTGTACTGCTTCATTTAGCCAATGAGCCATAGTCGTAACTCCCTGACTTTTTTGATAAAAATATGGTTGTCGAACTGCTGTGTGTACGGTTCCCCCTTTTGTGTACAATGGATTTTTCCAATCGTAATAGAAAAAATGCATTGGTTCACTTAGGGATGACAACTTTTCATGCATCACCTTTAAATCCTGATAGTATTTCTTTTGCGCCTCCTCGTTAGTTTCAAAGATTCCACAATCGATTTCATTTTGGAATGAAGATAACAAATAATCTTCTATGGAAGAAGCATAAAGATAACGACAACGCTGTCCCATTTTTTTCATTAAATCTTCATACCAATCTAAGGTAATATTTTCACTATGTAAGCTCTCAACCGTATTCTTCGGGGCCTTCCATACATCCTGTAAGGTTTCCTTCCAATTGCTCCTTAGTAAAAGGGCACTATCGGAAAACACTGTAATATCCTCACATTCTGGATAAAAATCTTCTATTATTTCTTTCGCCAAGGCTGGTACTGCAAAGGCTCCCGCTGACTCTCCCGCAATTAAAATACGTTCTGCCTTTGGGAACTGTTTTTTTATCATTTCCATACTAAGACGAAAATTATGATAACCACAAAAATATAATTTTTGCTTTTCACCATTTTCATCTTCATAAGAAAGGCTATGATTTCCAAGATGAAAATCTCCCGTAGAATACGGAATCACACCAAAGTTCCATCCATGAAAGGGATTTCTTTGTTTATTTTCTGTAATTCCTATATTAATATTCATAATCTG
>JAIKXK010000298.1 GCA_024684155.1 Lachnospiraceae bacterium
TTATAATCCTTAAGATGCTTCATTTACGGTTCTACGAAGCTCATCTACCTTTTCATTTAGGTCCTCAATGGTCTGGGCAAATTCCTGAATGGAATTATAAATCTGCGTAGCGTCTTCGGATCCTTTTTCAGATAGAGAAGATACTTTTTTTGTATTTCCGGTCACATCTAATACGCTATCCACAATCACAGCTGTGTGATTTGAAACTTCATTGATAGAAGAAATAATACCATCCACCATGGTCTTTAATTCATCCACATCCTTTGCCGTATTTACAAAGCTTTCATTCACTTCTCCAATTTTTTGAGCCTGAAGATTAATTCCCTCCACACAGCCATCTAAGGTTTGGATGGAAACATTTGCTGATTCAATTAACTGGTTAATAATATTCGTAATTTCCTCCGTCGATTCCTTTGTTTCTTCTGCAAGTTTTCGGATTTCATCTGCAACAACTGCAAATCCCTTACCTGCTTCTCCTGCTCTGGCTGCTTCAATAGATGCATTTAATGCCAAAAGGTTTGTCTGTGAAGAAATGGCCAAAATCGAATCTGTAATACTTGTAATGTCCTGAATCTCATTTACCAAAGATTCCACTGCCTTATGGGTTTCTTTCATACCATCCGTCACTTCAATGGAGTGTTCTCTCATATTTCCAGACATTTCTACACCAGAAGATACAGTTTCTGAAACATGAGATGCATTTTCCTGAACATGAGCTGCAGTAGCCTGCACTTCCTGGATAACTGCATAAATGTTTTGTGTCATATCAGACTGTTTTTGCATGGACTCACTATTTTGATCTGATGCACTTGAAATATCCGACATAGCTACTCTGTTTTGATCTGCCTGATCTGTAATGGAAGTCATTTCTCCCGTAATCACTCCAAAGTTTTCTGATATATCATTGGAAATTTCTGTTACCTTATCCGCTACTAAAAGCGCCGCATCTGTTTGCTTTTGAATAGAAGTTAAACTCTTCATGGTAGCTTTATAAATTGCTGTTGCAGTAGCTACCGGGAAATATGCAAATGCAATGGTAGATACAATTAATGGTACGATATCTGTTAGGGTACCGCCTGAAATAAAATGAACTATAATTCCTACAATATGAATTAATACGGTAGCATAGGTTCCGCATTTTACAAGTCGTACATTCTGAAATACTACCAAGGCAAATACTACAATGTACACAATGGGGTAAACATCTGCTTTAATGGTAAAAAATGAAACAATATAAGCAATCAAAAAAGTAACTGCCATAATTATCTTCGTATTGTCTTCTTCCCCTCTTTTTATCTGCAGTACAAAACATGCAATGGTAGATAATAGCATTACCACAATTGCAGGAATGGATAATTGGCCACTAAAAAGCATTATTGCTACCATAGCAACATAAGACGCAACGTAAATTGATACATTCGTCCAGCCAATACGCTTTGTCTCCTCCGATGCTAGGGGAATGGCTTTTTTCCTCTGTAACATTTCCTCTGTCATTAATTATATCTCCTCTCATTACCTCTTATTTTTTGTTTGATTCGTGAATTTTAACACAAAAAAAGATGCAGTGGGAAACTCATGTCCAACTGCATCTTTATGTTTATAATTGAGAAATACGCTGATAGGCTTTTTCGTATTCTTCCTTTACTCTAGGGAAGTGTTCTTTTGCTGCTTTTAAATTCTTTGCCCGTAGTGCCTCTGTCACTACAACATCCACCTCATAAAGTGGATCCAAGGCAAGATTCTGACATACACCCTTTAGTGTATGTGCTGCAATAAATGCAGTTTCAACATCATCTTCTTCTAAAGCCTTTTCTAACTTTTCAAAGTTATCATCCTTTAAAAATAGTCCAAGGAAACGTTTAATCTTATCATCTCCGTGGAAACAAGCACTCATTTTCTCGTAATCCCCGATGCCGTTATAACATGTTTTCACCGTCATCATATTCACACACCCCCTCAAACTATTCTAATTATAAACGGAAAAATACTTCTATACAAGTGTATTTTATTCTGTCTCTACTGTTTCAATTCCAAGTTCTTCTAACTGCTTATCATCTACTGGTGTAGGCGCTTCTGTCATTAAGCAACTGGCATCCTTTACCTTAGGGAAAGCAATAACGTCACGGATGGAATCAGCTCCTACCATAAGCATGATCATTCGATCCAATCCAAAGGCCAATCCTGCATGAGGTGGAACACCATACTTGAAGGCATTTAATAAGAAACCAAAACGATCATAAGCTTCTTCCTTCGTAAAGCCAAGAGCTTCAAACATGGTTTCCTGAACATCATTTTGGTGAATTCGAACCGAACCACCACCAAGTTCACAACCATTTAATACAATGTCATATGCCTTTGCCTTTGCTTCACCCTTTTTATCTGTATTAATAAGAGCTACATCTTCGTCTCTAGGCATGGTAAATGGATGATGCATTGCAAGATAACGCTCCTGCTCATCAGACCACTCAAATACTGGGAAGTCAACTACCCATAAGAACTTAAATTCATTCTCAGGAATTAATTCTAACTGCTTTGCAAGACTGCAGCGAAGAGAACCTAATACTTCCCAAACAATCTTGTTTCTATCAGCCGCAAATAAAAGCAAATCTCCTGCTTCACCGCCCATTGCTGATACTAAAGCATCCATTTCTTCATCAGAGAAGAATTTTGCAAAGGATGACTTTTTAGTTCCATCATTTTGGATAGCCACATAAGCTAATCCCTTTGCTCCACAGCCCTTTGCTTCTTCTACTAATTTATCAATCTTTTTACGGCTCATTTCGCCCTGTCCCTTAACGTTAATACCACGAACAGAACCACCGTTTTCTAAAGCTCCTGTAAATACACCAAAGCCACAATTTTTAACTACATCAGATACATCAGTAAGTTCCATTCCAAAACGTAAATCCGGCTTGTCAGAACCAAAACGATCCATTGCTTCCTGCCAGGTCATTCTTGGAATTGGAAGAGGTACTTCTACTCCTAAAGTATCCTTAAATACATGGGCAAGCAAACGCTCATTTACATCGATTACATCATCTACATCTACAAAAGATAATTCCATATCTACCTGAGTAAATTCTGGCTGTCTGTCTGCACGTAAATCCTCGTCACGGAAACATTTTGCAATCTGGAAGTAACGATCAAATCCTGAGCACATTAGAAGCTGTTTAAACAACTGTGGTGACTGAGGAAGTGCATAAAAGCTTCCTGGATGAATACGTGAAGGTACTAAGTAATCTCTGGCACCTTCTGGTGTAGATTTCTGTAAAATTGGTGTTTCTACTTCAATAAAGCCTTCCTGAATTAAAAATTCACGAATCGAAGAAACTACTTTACTTCTCATAAACAGTTTCTTCTGCAAGTCAGGACGACGCAAATCCAAATAACGATACTTTAATCGAAGTTCATCCTTTGTCTGAATGTTTTCCTCAATAGGGAATGGTGGAGTTTCCGATTCAGACAAAATACGAAGAGATTCTGCGAACACTTCAATTTCGCCTGTCTTTAAGTTTTCGTTTACTGCTGCTGTTCTTTTTGACACCTTACCAGTAATAGCAATAACGAACTCACTTCTTAAGGAACCTGCTTTTTCAAAGCCTTCTTTTCCGATAACATTTTCATCAAAGACAATCTGCATTAATCCGCTTCTGTCTCGAAGATCTACAAAGATTAAGCTTCCTAAATTTCTTCTTTTCTGCACCCAGCCCATAAGGCAAACTTCTGTGCCAATATTTGATGCGTCAAGTTCTGCACATCTGTGAGAACGATGCAATCCGTTCATGCTTTCTGCCATGAATGTTTCCTTCTTTCTATTATTAATCTGCGTAAAAATCCTTGAACTCGTGGTAGCCCTGGGATTCAAGCTGTTCTTTTTGGAACTTTTTATTTTTGTTCATCTTAACCACTAAGACCTGGCGGCCAGAATTTCTTTCTTCTGCTGCCTCTTTCATAATATTAGCCAAGCCTTCTGCAGACATCTTTTTGTCTACGAGATACGCAATCTTATTATCGCTTCCTGGGACTTTGAAATCCTGTTCTAACAATAATAAAATAATACGTTCAAATCCGATGGAGAATCCGCAGGCTGGAACATTTTGTCCCGTAAACTTACCAATCATCTCATCATAGCGACCACCGCCACCGCAGCTTCCGCCAAATTCTGGTATAGCAATTTCAAAAAT
>JAIKXK010000185.1 GCA_024684155.1 Lachnospiraceae bacterium
GGAAATATTTGATACCAAATGGTATCATTCACCCAATCAGGGGTTTTAAAAATATCTGCATCATTCATCCAGGGTACAATAAAATAAGATAAGTCTGTCCCCTTCTTTTGCAAATCCTCTTCCTTATAAAAGCCATTTTCAAAGTAATAAATTTTTTCCTCTCCGCTGTGAAGTTCAAAATAATACTTCAAACGTTTGTAGGGAGGTTTTAAGGTAGTGGTCCACCAAATATGCGATTTCAATCTCTTCTTATAAAAGATTTCCTCACGCTCTCCAGCCCACTGTTCTTTTCCACCCATAATACCAGCCAGATATGGATCACCTTGTATAATATACACATGATCCACATCATAACCGGTTTGTAGATTTATAATCAGTTCATCCTGATTCAAGGGATATGCATATTGATTTGCAGTTCTGTGATAAATTGCTGCAACTTCCATAAATATGAATCCTTTCAATATCTAATAAGTCTCTTGTTTCTAGCCTTTGACTGCTCCTGCCATACCTTCTACATAATAGCGCTGCATAAATACAAACAAAATGGCAATCGGAACTGATACCACTACTGCACCTGCAGCAAAGCAAGTGTACCAGTTATGGATATATTCCTTTTGAAGCATACTCCAAAGACCAATAGCAACCGTATACTGATCCGCATTTGCACGGCAAATAACCTTCGCAAAAATAAAGTCTACCCAAGGTCCGATAAAGCTTGTTAATACCGTATAAATGATAATTGGCTTTGACAAAGGAATGGTAATCTTTGTAAAGATTTGCCAACGGGTTGCTCCATCAATTAAGGCTGCCTCATCAATAGACTTTGGAATTGTATCAAAGAAACCTTTTGCTATATAAAATCCAAGTCCTGAGCAGGCCGAGTACACTAAAATCAATGATACGCGAATCATATTTCCTTCTGTTAAATTAAACACCTTTAAGATGTAATACACTGCCATCATTGACATAAAGCCTGGAAACAAAGTTAAAATCATAGCTAAGTTCATATACGGCTTTCTGAACTTAAAGCGAAGTCTTGACATACAGTAAGATACGCTTAGTACAAAGAATGTTGAAATAATACAGGTAAATATGGCAATAATTAATGTATTGGTAAACATCTTTGGAAAATTCAAAATATTGGTGTTGGTAAATAACTGAATATAGTTATCTAAGGTATAGCTTTTAGGGAAGAAGGTAGAAACATAACTACCCTTTTCCGCTCTCAAACTGGTAAGTACAATCCACACAATTGGGATTACCCATACAAAGGCCATTACTGCAAGGAGGATATGTACCAAAATATTTACAAATAAACGTCTTCCGTGTAACTTTACGTGCTTTTCTTTTTCCATTACATGAATTCCTCCTCATTCTTATAGCTGCCAGAATTACGATAAGTAACTAAGGCTACAACAGAAAGTACAATAAAGGTAAAGATACCAATGACTGCACCAATGTTGTAATAATTTTGATCAACCGTTAACTTATACAACCAGGTAATCAGTAAGTCTGTCTGACCAGCAGTATCTCCAACATAAGTAGGACCACCACCGCTTAAGAGGTAAATAACGTTAAAGTTATTAATGTTTCCTGTAAAGGAAGTAATCAAATATGGAGTTGTTACAAACAGGGTATAAGGTAGTGTGATTTTTAAGAAGGTTACTACCGGACCTGCTCCATCTACTTTTGCTGCTTCATATAAATCTGCAGGGATGTTTTGTAAAATACCTGTTACCTGAAGCATGGTATATGGAATACCAACCCATAAGTTAATCACAATAATGGTAATTCTAGCCCAGGTTGCATCTGTCCAGAAAGGAAGCGCTCCTGAGGTAATTCCCAGATTCTGTAAAATGTTATTTACAGCACCCTGTGGCTGCAACATAACATGCATAATCAAAAGAGAAACAAACTGTGGAACCGCAATGGATAAAATAAAGCAGAATCTCCAAAATCCCTTAATTCTCGTATCTCTTCTGTTAATTAAAAGAGCCAGAATCATTCCCATAATATAGTTTAAGAATGTTGCTACAAAGGCCCACACTATTGTCCAGGCAAGTACGTGCCAAAATTGTTTTCCAATATTTCCATTAAAGTTTAATACTCTTGCAAAGTTATCAAGTCCTACCCAGTCAAACAATACAAGTTTGTCATTTTCCTTTGAGTAACTGGTAAAGGCCATTGACATCATAAAAATCAGTGGAACTATATTAAATAAAATAATTCCAATCATAGGCAGGCTCATTAAAGTAATATGTACATTTTGATGCTTTAAAGAAGTCATCTCTTCTTTAAAGTTCATAATAGGCTTTCCAGCTTTTTGTTTACATTCTAGCTGATACGAATAAGACAATTGGAACATCCATAAAAGAATGAATCCTACTGTTACAACAAGAACTGCCACGCCATAGAGCAGGATTAAAACTGAATTATCTCCTTGGCTGTATTCATATACACCTAAAGCCTCGTTCCAAACCTTCTCCTGCACACTGTCTCCTAAGCCTGGCAAATCAGCCAAACATGAGAATCCCTTTATAATCATAAATGCGATATATGCAATTTCCAGTAAAAAAATTGTCACACCTTTTACTATTTGTTTGTGTGATGCTATGCCAACCCCCATGAAAATTGCAGATAATTTTGTTGTGGCATCTCCTCTTGTAAGAGCAGCAATCACACCATCTTCTTTTATCTTCATAAATAACTCCTAATTCCTCATCTCATTTCATAGAAACACCGCAGGCATACTACTTATGCCTGCGGCATCCCTAGAAAAATTTCTATTAAAGATTATACACTATAAAAGGAGGGTAATAGTATATAGATACGAAACTACTTACTCTACGGAAGAGCTGTTCATTGCCTCATTCATAGCTTCTGTTTTTTCTGCAGCATTATCAGCTGTAACAGATCCAGCTACTAATTCCTGGCCCATAGATTCTGCTGGTGTCCAGTACTGGCTCATTTCTGAAACAAGTGGCTGAAGAACTGACTTACCATTAAGTGTATCTGCCTGAGCTTCCGCTACTGCATCACCTGTTACATCACAGTTTGTATCACAAGGAATAATATTTCTCATTGTGTAATGAGCTGACTGAGCTTCTGTGCTTCCTAAGTATGCTGCAAGAGCAACTGCAACCTGCTGGTTTTCACAGTTAGGGTTAACACCAATTGCCTTTGATCCAGCAAATGCCTTCATCTGGCAAGCTGTTCCGTCAATTGTAATAGTAGGTGCTGCGCAAACACCAAGATTGTCGCCTAAAGCTTCTTTTACTGCTTCATAATCCCAGGAACCAGAGAAGATAGCGTTTACAGAACCATCTGCAAGTCCTGCCAAACCAGAACCATCTGCATCATTTGAGAAGTTTGGATTAGCAACTAAGTTTACTAAATAATTTGTAACAGCTACTGCCTTATCTCCTGAGAAGTCGATTCCAGCATCTGCATCCTGTCCATCTTCTCCAAATAATGTACATCCATTAGCTGTATAGAAAGCTGCAATATTCCAGCTGTTAGAAAGTGGGAAAGAAACCTTTCCTTTCTCAAGCATTGCATCTAAGCTTGTTACGTCTTCTTCAGAAAATACTGAAGTATCATAGTACATAAACCATGTATTACCTGTGAAAGGAACACCATATACAGCATCTTCATAAGTAACAGATGAAACTGTTGTTTCAGTGTTGTTAGAAGTAATCTGTTCTAATGTATCTCCACCAAGTTCAGCTAATGCACCGTTAGCTACAAGGTTTGGAATCTGGTCGTTTGCAAACATGTAAACGTCAGCTGCAGCAGTTGGATCTGCAGAAACGGTCTCTCCTGCATCTCCTTCAGAGCAAACACCGTATTCAAATGTAATGTTCCATTCTGGATGAGCCTCGTTGAAAGCTTCACATTCTGTCTGTAACCAGGACTCTGCATCTCCATCCTGATCTTCCTGAGGACTCCAAACAGTAAGTGTTACATCTGTAGTCTCTTCTGTGCCAGCATCACTGCTTGTGTCTTCAGCGCTTGCTGTGTCTTCACTTTTACTTCCGCAACCAGTAAATGCTGATGCAACCATTGCTGAAGCAAGTAAAACTGCTAATACTTTCTTCTTCATCTTTGTTTTTC
>JAIKXK010000222.1 GCA_024684155.1 Lachnospiraceae bacterium
ATGATGAATTACAGGATTTGGAATTTGATGAGGAAGTAGTATCCACAGAAACTATACTACTTGCAGAAAATCCTAACTTCTGCTGTGGAAAACTTATGTATGAGAGTGGCGGAAATGGGGATAAGGACTATATTATTTCTCATAGTCCCTTTCGTATTGGATCCAAAGAAGGAGGGAATGACGCAGTTCTCCATTCTCCTGTCGTTAGTCGTTATCACGCAAAAATTTATAAAAGGGATGGAGTATATTACCTTGAAGACTTAAATTCTAAGAACGGAACCTATCTTAATGGACAGATGATCAGTTATCATGAGGCCATGCCGATTAAGTCGAAAGATACCATTTCCTTTGCGGATGTAGTTTATCGAGTGGTCTAAGAATAAATTGATTTTCCACCATAAAAAATTTATACTTATAAGGTATGAAAAACCTACAAAACAATGCGTAAAATGCTATAGGAGCATCTATGAAGATTAATATTTATTATGGTGGACGTGGAGTGTTAGATGACCCCACCATCTATGTAATTAAAAAAATGGAAGATGTATTGATTGAACTTCGTGTTGAGGTTCATCACTATAACATCTATGAATACAAAAATGAAATTTCCACCTTGCCTCAGACCTTTAAGGATGTGGATGGAATTATTCTTGCCACCACAGTAGAATGGTTAGGCATTGGCGGATTTATGAATCAATTCTTAGATGCATGCTGGCTATATGGAGATAAAGAAAAGATTTCTTCTATATATATGCAACCTGTGGTTATGTCAAAAACCTACGGGGAAAGAGAGGGAATTTTAACTTTAGAAAATGCCTGGGAAATATTAGGTGGTCTTCCTTGTAACGGTCTTTGTGGTTATGTAGAAGATCGTGGAGAGTTTGAATCGAATCAGGAGTTTGCTCATATTATTGAGAAGAAGGCTGAGAACTTATATCGCACCATTTCTCAAAAGGCAAAAGGACTTCCAACATCAAATCAGGCCATTACAAGAAGTGTACTTCGTTCACAGTCTATGGAACTTACACCACAGGAAAGTGAGCAGTTGTCTGTATATGCTTCGGATGACAGTTATGTAAAGAAGCAAAAAGAAGATATTATTGAATTATCTTCTATGTTCCGTAATATGCTTGGACAACAAATTGAGGATGAAGAAACGGAATTTATTTCATCGATTCGTTCTCATTATCGTCCGAATCCAGACATTAGCGGAAGATTTTTATTTGTAATTGAAGGGAAGAAAAAGCCTTTATTTGTAGCAGTAGACGGAAATGATATTATATGTCATTATGGCGAGGAAGAAAGTGATGTGTCACTAAAAATTCCTTACGATACTATGAATAATATCGTATCCGGAAGAGAATCCTTCCAAAGAGCTTTTACCGTAGGGGATTTATCAGCCAAGGGTTCTATTGCATTAGTACAAGAATTAGATAAGGTGTTCCCTTTTATGGAATAGGAGGAAAAGATGAAAAAAGACGATTGTATTTTCTGTAAGTTGGCAAATGGGGAAATCCCTACCAACAGTATTTATGAAGACGATGATTTTAAGGTGATTTTGGATGCATCTCCAGCTACCAAAGGACATGCCCTTATTTTGCCAAAAGAACATTTTGATAACATTTATGAAGTAGATGATGAAGTTGCCGCAAAGATTCTTCCTTTGGCAAAGAAGCTAGCCACTCATATGACAAAGAAATTAGGTTGTGATGGATTTAATATTTTACAGAATAATGGAGAGGCAGCAGGACAGACTGTATTCCATTTACATGTGCATTTGATTCCTCGTTATAAGAATGAAAATGCTATTTTAGAATGGAATCATTTGGAGTTTTCTGATGAAGAGATGGCTGAAATTCGTGATTCATTAAAATATAATATGTAATTTAAGAAAATAAGACCTTATGAGAAATGATATGTAGAATATTATCTCATAAGGTCAATTTATTTATATGATGTAAGCAAATTCTTATCTATGTTGAATCTAATAGAGTTTACAGACATCAACGGAATCTAATAGATTTTACAGACTGTCAATTAAGTCAACAATGGTTTTAATAGGATCCGCCTGTCCGCTTTTTGACATAGCTTCTTTATAACTTTCTCTATTTTCATATACTTCTTTTACTGCGGATAGTAGAGAGTCAGCAGTTACAGATTCTTCCTCTATTACATAAGAAAATCCCTGGGATTCAAAGGAACGTGCATTTAAAATCTGGTCACCTCTGGAAGCATTTAAAGAAAGGGGAACTAAGATATTCGGTTTTTTAAGTGCTAATAATTCGCAAATGGCATTGGCGCCGGCACGTGAAATTACTACCTCTGCAGCAGCAAATAAATCAGGAAGCTCATCGCTGATAAATTCATACTGAACATAGCCTTTTTTCCCGTTTAAGCTTTCGTCTAAATTTCCTTTTCCACAAAGATGGATAATTTCAAAGTCTTTTAAAAGATCATCTAAAGAACCACGAACTGCGTTATTCACAAATACAGAACCAAGGGAGCCACCAATAATTAAAAGGATAGGTTTTTCTCCAGAAAGCCCAGTGAAGGAAAGTGCCTTTTCGCGGGAACCTTCAAGTAATTCCTGACGGATAGGACATCCTGATAAAACCGCCTTATCTTCTGGCAGATACTTTACGGTTTCTGGGAAGTTGCAACAAATTTTTGTGGCACCTCTCATAGCAAGTTTGTTTGCCAGCCCTGGAGTAATATCAGATTCATGAATAATTGCCGGGATATGCAAACGCTTTGCTGCAAGCACTACAGGAACAGAAACAAATCCGCCTTTAGAAAATACAGCATGAGGTTTTTCTTTTTTTAGGATTTTCTTTGCTTCAAAATATCCTTTTATTACACGGAATGGATCAGAAAAGTTTTTCCAGTCAAAATAGCGACGAAGCTTTCCAGAAGAAATTCCTACATAAGGAAGACCAACTTCTTCAATAAGACCTTTCTCCATTCCATCATAGGAACCGATATATAGGACTTCATAATCTCTATCTCTAAGTTCTGGTAAAAGTGCAATATTTGGGGTTACATGGCCGGCAGTTCCGCCACCGGTTAAAATGACTTTCTTCATATATAAATACCTCTCTAGGTTTTTGTCTTTTTCAATCTTACCCCATAAGAAGGAAAAGTCAAGAAACCTTCTAAAACCAAATAGAATATAAATAGGAAAATAGATAGATGAGAAAATGCTTTTTAAATATATTGAAATTCCGTGAACCTAAGGATAAAATGAATAGGAGTATGGTTAATTTGAATAATTTAATAAGGAGTGACACAAATGACTACATGGAATAATTTGGACAAACTTAGTTCATTTCAAAAGCTTGAGGCATTAAAGTCTCAGGTTGAGTTGAAAAAAGTAATGGCTGGTGCAAATGGCGCAAAGCGTGTAGCTGATTATCGTGTACCAATGTCAAATGGCTTGATTTACAGTTATGCTGCAAAGCAGGTAGATGATAAGGTAATTGATGCATTAGCAGAACTTGCAAAAGAAGCAGAACTTACAGACAAGTATGCAGCACTTTACAATGGCGAAGTTATTAATACTGGGGAAAAGCGTTTGGTTCTCCATCAGTTAACTCGTGGACAGCTTGGAGATGACGTTGTTGCTGACGGCGTAAACAAAAGAGAGTTTTATGTAAAGCAGCAGGAGAGAATCAAAGAATTTGCCAACAAAGTTCATGCTGGTGAAATTGTAAATGAAGCAGGTGAAAAGTTTACATCTGTAGTTCAGATTGGTATCGGTGGATCTGATCTTGGTCCTCGTGCTATGTATTTAGCTTTAGAAAACTGGGCAAAGGTAAATGATACTTTTAAGATGGAAGCTCATTTTATCTCAAATGTAGATCCAGATGATGCAGCAGCAGTACTTAAGAATGTAGACGTTGCTCATTCCATTTTTATTTTAGTTTCGAAATCAGGAACAACATTAGAAACATTAACAAATGAATCTTTTGTAAAGGATGCTTTAGCAAACGCTGGTCTTGATGCTTCTAAGCATATGATTGCCGTTACATCTGAAACTTCTCCTCTTGCAAAGAGTGATGATTATTTAGATGCATTCTTTATGGATGATTATATTGGCGGACGTTATTCTTCTACTTCTTCCGTTGGTGGAGCAGTATTATCTCTTGCTTTTGGACCAGAAGTATTTGCTAGATTCTTAAACGGTGCAGCAGAAGAAGATGCGTTAGCAAAGAATGAAGATATTAAGAAAAACCCGGCGATGTTAGATGCTTTAATTGGTGTTTATGAGCGTAACGTTTTAGGATACGAAACTACAGCTGTTTTACCTTACTCTCAGGGCCTTTCCAGATTCCCAGCTCATTTACAGCAGTTAGACATGGAATCAAATGGTAAGAGCGTAAACAGATTTGGTGAAAAGGTTGACTATGTAACCGGACCTGTAATCTTTGGTGAACCAGGAACAAACGGACAGCATAGTTTTTATCAGTTATTACATCAGGGAACAAATATTATTCCACTTCAGTTTGTTGGATTTAAGAAGAGCCAGATGGCTACAGATGTAGTAATTGAAAACTCTACTTCTCAGCAGAAGTTATGTGCAAATGTAGCAGCTCAGATTATGGCCTTTGCATGTGGAAAAGATGATGAAAATTCCAACAAGTACTTTGAAGGAAACCGTCCTTCATCCATTATTGTTGGTGATCAGTTGACTCCTGAAACACTAGGAGCACTTTTAGCTCACTTTGAAAACAAGGTTATGTTCCAGGGATTTGTATGGAACTTAAACAGCTTTGATCAGGAAGGTGTTCAGCTTGGAAAGACTCTTGCAAAGAAAGTATTGGCTGGAGATACAGAAGATGCATTGAAGGCTTATGCTGATATGTTAAATATTTAATAGAATTGTTACACAAATAATTGGGACGCATAGACGATAACCTCGTTTATGCGTCTTTTTTTACAAGAAAACAGGTGCGAAATTGGACAAACTTGACAAAAATATTTCAGATTGCTATAATTCTTGCGTAACAAAAATGTAACAAATGAAATATTTTGGAAAAACTTTTGGAGAATTATGAATTCAAATAAGCGATTAAGCAAAAAAATCATAGTGGCATCTGTTGTTGCAGCTTCCCTGGTAGGATCTTTGGGAGCGAT
>JAIKXK010000224.1 GCA_024684155.1 Lachnospiraceae bacterium
CGGCTCATTGCTGCAAGGAAGCGAATCATCACTCCTGTCTCATGGTAAATACTTGGCATCACTTCATGAACCTGACGAAGCATTTCAAGAGACTCATATTTTTTTACCAAAGTAGTATCGGAAATTTCTGCATAGGAAACCCCTTGTTTTTTATAGCTTCTGGCAATCCATAAAAGCTTGTCCTGGAAAATTGTATTATTGCAATACTCTGGGTTTTCCTTGTCACGAAGCATTTGCTTTAAAGCTGTTTTTACATCCTGATCTGGGATTAAATCCACCTTTGAAAGGGTAATTTTATCTTCGCTTTCTTTTCCTTTACAAAAAACATAGCGATATAAATATACCTTTTCAAGATTGGTAAATACTGCCTGTCCATCTTTTATAACAGCCAGGGATCCTCGAATTTTTACTATATTTAATTCCGCATTATCTAAGTTATTTAAAATCAAATCTGCAAAATTAATAAAAGTATTATCATTAATTCTTCGCTCTAAATATTTTCCCTTTAAATCGGAAGAAATAAACTGCTTTGCAACTTTTTCCCTCTGTGCATTCACACGATTCCACTGTTCCTCTGTCATCTGAAGTCCCAGTTTTTTTACATAGTAAAGTGGATATCGAATCTGATGAGCAATACCTAGGGCAATTAATACATCTCCCTGTAAATTACCATTCATATGGGTATGTAAGTCTGCTCGAAATTTCAAATCTTTTCGAATAAAGGTTTTAAAAATTGTCTTTTCTTCTGGAAGTTTAAAATCCTTTGTCTGACTCATTAAAGTTTTTGCAATGGCAGGAATGGTAGCCTTTAGTTCCACTTTTCCGTCCGGATTAATGCTTGCAATCTCTGTATCCTTTAATTTAAAAATATAAGTCTCCTGATTATTGCCATCAATAAAACAGGGAATCTCACCTTTAATTATTAACATTCCCTCTTCATCCTTTGACAAAGGAAGCTTAAAAATCCGGGATAAGTTACGAATCAGATTCCCTGTACTGTGATTTGGTGTAGTAAGCACGTAGTGCATGTGGTCCAAATCCTTATATAAGCTTACAATAATATCTTTTTCATTATCTAAGAAAAAACAAGTTAAATATGTCATAATCACTCCTTGTTATTTATGGTTAAATTTTCCTTAATCCTATTTTACTAGGAAAAATTCAATTCGCAACTACAACATTTTTTTGATGTACTACCACAGATGTTAAAAAAATACCGACCTTTCATCCTTAGATTTTTAGTCGGTATTCCAATAATCAGTTACTATACATAAATCAGATATCTTCGTTCACTTTCTGAAAGTCCTCGCTGTGTCATTGTTTTTAATCGATTGATCCATTTTTTTGCACTTCGATTATGATAAACAATAGCGTTCAAGCCATCTTTTTTTATCCTATCAATGGCATCTTGTATCATGTCTGTATCCCGAACGTCTTTCAATTCTTTTTCTAATAATTCCATATTTAAATCCGAGTAGACGATGCCTTTAATTAATGCAACATACCCTAGCGCCTTTTTTATAGGGACACTATCTGCAACACGAATTTCGATAAACTTTTTAATTCGAAAATGGAAAAATCCCATAGAAAAAATATGCTCTACTACACTCTTTTTTCTTTGCGTATCCATAGCAGCATCTATGATAAGGCCTTCCCTTTCTAACTCTTTTGCAGATTTATCTCCTACAAAAACACTTTCTCCCTGATCTGTTAAAAGAATAAGCGGAGTGCTATAAACCGTATTTGCAATCTGTCGATATCCAAAATCCTCTTGATACGCTCCTGGATAGAATCCCGTTCGCTTAGGATCTAAATCATCCCACACCTGAGATCTTAATAAGTGAGGATATTCAAAGGTATCCGATAAAACTTCCTCTTCATTTTTACTCTCCATCATAATCATAAAGATAGGAGAAAGTTTTTGTAGCAGTCGAAGCTTCCTTACCAAATCCTCCTCTGATTTATAATCTATGGAAACCTGAGTAGATGCAGATGCACGCATCATATATTTTCCGTATTTACCCGTAGTTTCAAAATACTCATCCATATATTTGTAGCGTTTTTTCCCATACAATGGAATATCCCCAGGCGTAATACTACCATTTTCTACCATTGGCAAAATGCCTCTTGCTACCATTTCATATCCGTGTTTTGAAAAAATTGGTTCCCATAGAAGACAAAACTCGTCATATATACTTTCGATTTCTTCAATCTCAGAATATGGATTAATACTGATCTCAAATTGGCAGGAAGGCTCTATGCTAACAGCATAGTCATCTGTAATATAACCAATCACAGTTTCATCCGTCGTCACTATTTCTGCATTTAGCTGATTAGCTACCTCTTCTATTAATGGAGAAAGATCATGAAGTAAAATCTGTCTACCACTTTTATCTATTATAAAGTGTTCTATTTCAAGACCTAATCGTTCCTCATTGGTCTCACCACTTTTAATGTACTCTCTAATATCATATAACAGGCTCATATCCATCTCCTTGCAAAATTAAATTGTGCGTAATTTAATTTTATTACAATATTAAGAAAGTTACAATTGTAATTATTGTATATTTTTGTATTTTTTGCACTAAAAAAACAGCTATATTGCAAATACATGCAGTATAGCTGTCTCTTATTACATGATTACATAATCCGGATTGACTCCTCTTGCATCAACTTTACAGGAAAACAGACATCCTTCATGTTCTCCATCTAATCCTTCTCCAGAAGAAGTGATATAAAGAATATCCCCACAGAAGGCACAAGACGTTACATTGGTGGCATCCACATGAACAACTTCTAGAAGTTCTCCCGTTTGGCCACTTCTTTTTTC
>JAIKXK010000242.1 GCA_024684155.1 Lachnospiraceae bacterium
GGGAAAATGGAAAAAACTGAGGAAAAAGATGAATATTAACAACTATGACAAAAGAATTCAGGATCTCATCGTAAAAGCTACGGATGTTAAGTATCATTCAAAAAGCAAACGTAAAGCTTTTTGTAAAGAACTTTTGAAGGAAGCGAAGAAGTTAGAAGATGATGCCTTTTTGGCTTTTGCTCATTATCATATGGGGGATTGTCTTTATACTTTGCCAAAGAGTCAGGCAAAGGCTATGCACCATATAAAAAAGGCTTTGGTGTATAGCCAGAAGGCTAATGATAATGAACTACTTGCCAGAGTGTATAATTTATTAGGAATCGATTCTTCAAATAGAGGTCAGATTGAATTATCATTAGAATATCATATGATGGCTCGTACCTGTGCAAAGGCAGAATCCTCCATGGAAATGCAGGCTATGATTAATTTCAATATTGGCTATTCTTTTATGGATATGGGAAATGATGCTGGAGCATTAAAATATTTTATGGAATCTTACCGCTATTGCAAGAAGTGCGACAAAGATAATGCTACAGCTTGGTATTGCAGATATATCATATGTTGTGTAGCGGGAGCTGCCTATATTAAAAAAGGTGATTTTAAACGTGCCACAAAGTTTATGAAGGAAATTGAAAGCATTAGCTCTATTCAAAATCCGGGAATTGAAAATGGAAAAGAAGAACCTTTGAGTTATATTTTTTATATGACTTATGAAAAGGCAGCAGAGAATGATGAAAAAGCAATGTATTATTATGAACAATTACTTCATTGCTTAGAAGAAAACGAACTTCCAGCAGATAATATTCCAGATATTATTACCCTGGCAAGAAATGCAATTAAGTATAATCAGTTAGATAGAGCCAGGGACCTGATTGAACGAATTATTCCAATGCAGGAGTTAGCGAATATTCCACATTTTAATCAGGCTTTTTGCGAGCTAATGATTGAGTATTATGAAGCAGTTGGAGAAGAACAAAAAGCGTGTAAATACGTTAGAGAGTATTATCATAACTCCCAGCTAAAACGAGAAGACAGAAAAAAGGCATTTAAGTTCTATGCAGAAATGATGGAAGCAGTAGAAGAGGTTCGAATTGAAAATCTTCGACTTGCGGAACAGGCAAGAACGGATGCATTAACTCATTTGCCAAATAGATTGGATATGTCTGAAGTTTCTGAAAAGTGGTTTGATTATGCCTATGGAAAGGGTATATCATTAGGGGTGGAAATCCTGGATGTAGATAAATTCAAAGAGTATAACGACACCTATGGACATCAAATAGGGGATAAGTGCCTGGAGGAAATAGGAAGAGTTTTACGAAGCGTTAACTGTGAACATATCTATGTTTCTAGATATGGTGGCGATGAATTTCTTATTATGTATTTAGGAATGACGGATGATGAAATCATTAAACTGGCTAGAGATTTGAAAAAACAAATGTCTGAAATCCGAATTGAAGCAGGGAATGAGGAGATTGTTGGAATCTCAATTTCTCAGGGAATTAGAAATTCTGTCCCCATAAATAAAAACCGTATGTGGGATTATTTATATGCTGCGGACAATGCGCTTTACGAACTGAAACAACACAATCGCGGCGATATTTTACTTATGCACAAAACAATTATGTCCCACAAGAGTTTAAAGGATGCAGTTATAAATAAATAGAGGAAATGAGGAGAAGGAACATGCAGATTTTAGCGGTAGACGATGAAAAAATCGCTTTAGAGGGCTTGGTAGCCAGTATTGAAAAAGTGGTACCAGATGCAGATGTGGCTGGATTTCGTAGAGGAGATTTAGCTATGGAATTTGCTGCAAATAATGCGATAGATATCGCATTTTTGGACATTGAAATGCGCGGGGAAAATGGACTGGAATTGGGTAGCAAGTTAAAGAATATGTATCCTAATATTAATATTATTTTTACCACGGGATACGGAGAGTATGCGGGAGAAGCTTTTCGAATGCATGCTAGTGGCTATGTAATGAAACCGGCTACACCAGATAAGATTCAAAAAGAAATTGATGAACTTAGACATCCAATTGAACAGGTTTCAGAAAACAGAGTCTCTTGTAAAACCTTTGGGAATTTTGAAGTTTTTATTGATCGAAAACCAGTGGAGTTCCAGTACAACAAATCCAGAGAACTATTTGCTTTTTTGGTGGATCGAAATGGAGCGCTTTCCACGATTCAGGAAATTATTATGAATCTATGGGACGATGATGAGCCGGATACACATATTTCTTATTTGAAAAATGTGCGAAAGGATTTAATTTCCACATTAGAAAAACATGGATGTTCAGATGTGATTGTTCGCCAGCATGGACGAATTGGCATTGTGCCGAATCTAATTGATTGTGATTATTTTTCTTTTTTAAATAATGATAATAATGTTCAGGTGAATTATATGGGTGAATATATGAATCAGTATAGTTGGGCTGAGTATACAAATGGCGCCTTAGAAGAGATGATTAGTAAGAGATAATGAGGTAATAAAATGGGATTAACTGTTTCTGATTATTTTCTTGGAGCGTTAGAAATGTGGGGAGCAGTGCTTTGTGTAGTCGCTGCTCTTTTCACTTTATTTTCAAAAAAAACAAATCCAGTTGGATATGTTTACATGATGATATTGCAACTAATCTGTGCTGTTATGATGTTTAGTGACGTACTTGCTTGCTTTTCTATGGGAAGTTCAGGAATGAGCGGATACATCTGCACAAGATTAGGATATTTCTTATGTTTTTCTTTGGCATATCTTTGCTTGTATTTTTTTGCTGTGTATTTTAATTGCTTTGTAGAAAAGAATGCTGTTAATATAATAGGAAGCCTGTTTGTAAAATTATTTTCTATTGCAGGTGTACTCTTGGTAGTGTTGAATTTGCAGTTTAAGTTTTACTATTCTTTTGATGTTCAAAACTGGTATCACAGAGAAAAATATTTTTGGCTTGTTCAAAGTTTGACCATTCTTCCTTTTTTGGTATTTGGAATATTAATTGTGTATAACAGGAAAAAACTTGGCTATAACAAATGTGTTGCTTTCTTCTCTTATATTATTTTTCCTGCGATTTCAGTTATTACTACAGTAATTTCTTATAGCAGAGTTTCTACGTTAAATTTAGGAATTGCTTTGTCCATCTTTTTTATGATGGCGGTTATTATGATGGAGCAAAGAAAGGATATTTTTCAACAAAGAGGAGAACTTCTTCGAAAAGAAGAGGAACTTGTAAAACAGGAGAGAAAAATTAACGAAATGCAAATTCGTTTGGTTATTTCTCAGATTCAACCTCATTTTTTGTATAATGCATTAAATTCCATTTATTATCTCTGTGAAAAAAATACATCTATGGCTCAGGAAGCCATTAATAATTTTTCTAATTATTTAAGGGGAAATATGGATGCTTTGAGAAGTACTACTCCAGTGGATTTTTCAGTAGAATTGAATCATGTGGAAAATTATCTGGCGTTAGAGAAGATGCGATTTGAAGATGAGTTAGAGGTAATCTTGGATATAGAAACCACAGATTTTAAAATTCCGGCTTTATGCTTACAGCCGGTAGTTGAAAATGCAGTGAAACATGGTGTTGGTAAAAAAATCGATGGTGGAACAGTAACTATCCGAACCAGAGAAATGTCAGATTCCTATGAAATTATTGTAGAAGATGATGGAGTAGGATTTGATACAAAGAAAAAAAAGAAAGATGGAAGAAGCCACATTGGAATCGATAATGTTCACAATCGATTAAAGGAAATGGTAGGAGGAGATTTAAAGATGATTTCTACTCCAGGTATTGGCACGGTAGCAGTATTGCATATACCTAAAAATGCGACTCATCCTCAGTATGACTGATTTGTGGAAAATGTGTCCTTTCTGTGTCCATTAAGATGCTATACTCTTTCCATACCAAGTGGAAATTACCGCACATAATTTCCTATGGAGGGAGGACATGTATGGATGGAATTATTTACGTCGGTTTAATGACCGTTGTATTAATTACATTCGCGTTGATGATTCACAGAACGAATGAGGATGACAATCGCGAGAGAGATTTTACAGAATAAAGGTCATCAGGGGAGAGACTAAATATAAAATATTATCAGTCTTGAGAGAGAGGTTGTTCTATGGAATTAGATTTAGAGCAGAAGGAATTGTTTTATCAGTTCCTTGTCATATATAAAGATATGACTAAGCGTGTTAAAAATTTAAAGGACGCCATTCCTACAGAAGAGGAGTGGAAAGAAAGAGAAAAACTCATGCATGTTCGTACAATGACAGGCAGAAAAAAGACTGTTACCGCCAACTTGGTGGAAGAAGAACTTCAGGAAGTTGAAGATATTCTTGAAGATCTCGATGTATTATTAGCAAGAATGGACCAAGCCGCCCAGCTCGTAGATGCGATGGTGGCAGTTGCTTAATAATTTTTTTCTTCAGCGAGGAAACTCGCAAACATTTCATCCTTTCCTTATTATTACAAAGAAGGAATTCCGAGAGGGATTCCTTTTTTGTTTGCCTCATAATAATTATCAGAAAAAAGGTGAAAAAAACTGAAATTTCTGTAGACAAATGTTAAAATTAGTATATAATAAAATTACCACGAGTGCGTACCGTGGTTATTTGGGTTTCCATGAAAAGGAATTCAGTACAGTTACATGGATGTTTGTCCGAGAGGATACAGTTGTAGGAAAGAAGGGAAGAGACATGGCAGGGATAGAGTTGAACAATGCAGTTTCTACCATTGCGACGCCAACACAACAAGTTTCTTCCAATGCTCCAGCCCAGGAGTCCATTAGAAGAACTTCAGAAGTCAACGCAGATACTGCTAAAGTAAAAGCAGATGACGCTGCGAAGGCGAGGGCAGAAGATGCTGCAAAAACGAAAGAGCGACATGAAAAGGAATTAGAAAATGTAGTTGCTCGTTCAAAAGATGGGGATACCGTTCAGGTAAGTGATGATGGTGCTACAGAACTTTCAGAAAGTAAAGATGGAATTGTAGTTGCCGAATCTGTGGAATTAGTGGATAATAGGACAGAACCTGATTATGAAATTGAACTTCCAGAAGCGCCGGAGATTGTGGTTCCTGAAACTACGGATAGTTTTGAAATTGATGGACCACCATACGGAGGCTATACAGCCCAACAGTTAGAAACTTCATATCAGCAGGGAGAAATTTCTGCTTATGCCTATAATAGTGAATTAGAACGTAGAGCTGCGATTCGTGAAGCTGCTATGGGCGAAGTAGAAGAGACATCAGAAGAATTGGGCGGATTAGACGCTGAGTCTGAACGTGTAGAACAGGCTGATTTTGCTATTGAAACTGCAGTAGAAAGTGATAGCAAAATTGATATAGAAGATCGAATGGAAGCGATAAATCAAACGGTTGAAAATGAGCGTACGCAGGCAAGATTAACAGAAGAGGAAGGCAGATTATGGGATTATCAGCTTCGAGCATGAATCCGATTTCAGCAATTGAATATCGAGTTACAACACCACAATCATACAATGTTTCTAATGAATCAGAGGTTTCCGATTCTTTTGTGGAGTCATTAAATTCCACAGGATATTCAAATCGTGTAGATGCAGCAGCGCCGGTACAATATGCTACCGCTTCTATCTCTACAAATCGTATTGGACAGATTCAAAAGAATCAGGAAGTTAATCAGGCATACAACAGCATTGCAGCATCCTTTGGGAATCAAAGCATTTCCTATGGAGCTGACAGTAAAAATACTGGATATGAATTGTTAGGCAGTCAGTTAGACTTATATGCATAAAAATAACCCCGAGTTCTTATATAAGGACTCGGGATTTTTTGTGCTTAAAATTAAAAAAGTAAAAGACCGATTGGGGATCGGTCTTTTGAGGGGAGTATAAATAATAAGGGGATAAGAGGTTTGTTCCTCTTACAAGATGGATAATATCATCTAAAAAGACCTTTGGCAATAGAATCGGGACATCCTTAATTTATTTTTAATAAGTTTATTTTTTCTTAATAATTTGTTCACAATTTGTTCACAAATTTGTCGGGAGCCTAAAATATGTGGTAATATGTGTTCTATGAATAAATTTGAAATATGTGTGCCCTGCCATTTTGGTATTGAGGCAGTAGTAAAAAGAGAAATATATGACTT
>JAIKXK010000319.1 GCA_024684155.1 Lachnospiraceae bacterium
TGTAGCAGCTATTGAAAAGCATCATGAAGAACGTTACCGTGCACTTCTTAAGAATGTTGAAATGCAGCAGGTATTTGAAAAGAGCGAAGTAAAGGTTTGGGAATGCAGAAACTGCGGACATATCGTAGTTGGTACAAAGGCACCTGAAGTTTGCCCGGTATGCGAGCATCCACAAAGCTACTTCGAAGTACATGAAGAAAACTACTAATTAATTCATGCGGGAAGTGATCCTATCATCACTTCAAACCAAACAACGACAAAATCATAAAATGTAACTCCTATATAAAAACCCCCATAATCAAGGTTAAAGGAAAAGGCTTGTTTCATGCCGAGTTATCGGTTTAATACCTTACTCCACCTGGATTATGGGGATTTTACTGTTTGTATGTAATTTATTTTATACTAAATATCTTCTCGTATTTCTAAGAAACTCTTTTATCAATTACTTCTCAAAAATAGAAATAATAACGCCACCTTTCTTTCCACCAATTTCTCCATAAAGATCTGCTGTTTCTAACCACTGCAATTCTTCACTATCAGTGTAAATCATAGGCTTTGTCTGTTTACTGTGTGGTATAGAATTGTTCTCAACAAAGATTCTACAATCCTTGCCACTCTTATCTTTTCCTTCTAAAATATAACGAGCAGAAAGTAACTTTTCTTCTCCTGATGCCTGCTTTTGTGTGTCTACTCCACCAGGTAAAATTTTTCCTTTAAAGTTGTCACAATTACAGTTTCCATGAAATAAAAGCATGCTGGCATTTCCGCTATGACCTTTTACCTCAAAGGCATCATCTAATTCCACATCAATTACAAGTACTGGTTGTTTCATTTTTCCCTCCATATTTCATTGTTTCTCCATAATCATTATTCTTCTGCTTTTTCATTATCCAACCACATGCTGGGCTAATTTTTTTCCAAGGATTATTCCCACTATACAGCATAAAACACTTAATGCCATGTAACTTCCGCCTAAAAAATAATGCTTCTCTTCTAAAAGACTATAGGCCTCTAAGGAGAACGTAGAAAAGGTGGTAAATCCTCCACAGACTCCTGTTTTTAAAAACAGCACTGTGTTTGGAGAAATATCATCTCTACTGCCTGCCACTCCTACAACAAATCCAATAAGGAGGGCGCCTAAAATATTTGTAATTAATGTCAAAATTGGAAACTCCGACTTCACTGGAATCAAGCTAATCGCATATCTTCCAATGGCACCAACTGCTCCTCCTAATCCAACAAATAAAAAATTCATCAAAACCTCCAAATCCCAGTATCTATAGATTCAAATAAGAATCTTCATAACTAAGCGCTACATACTATTACCGCAGCAATTCATTATTCTTTTACCGATTGATCATCTTACTATTTTACTGAAAAACTAATCCGTTTACTCTATTTCTTTGCAATGAATCATTTTATAACCTTAAGAATTCTCTATTACTTCACTGGTAATCATAAATTTCCGGTTTTAAATTTTAAGTAATCAGGTATAAATTTATAAATTATTCTATCACAAAAAAGGATTTGAAGGCTTTACATATCTTGTTTTTCACAAAGTGATTTTCAAATTATTTTGCTATGATTTTCTAGTTTTCTCCAAAAAATAATTCTAAATCATCTTCCACAGTTCCAATGCCGGAAATACCAAAATTTTCTACTAAAACTTTTGCTACATTTGGAGATAAAAATGCAGGCAAGGTTGGTCCTAAATGAATATTTTTAACACCTAAATATAAAAGCGCCAATAAAACAATTACAGCTTTCTGCTCATACCAGGAAATATTATAGACGATTGGCAAATCATTAATATCTTCCAGTTCAAATACCTCTTTTAATTTCAAAGCAATCAATGCCAAAGAATAGGAGTCGTTGCACTGACCTGCATCTAATACACGAGGAATTCCGTTAATATCCCCAAGATCTAATTTGTTGTATTTGTACTTTGCACAACCAGCTGTTAAAATCACAACATCCTTTGGTAGCTTCTTTGCAAACTCACTATAGTATTCTCTGGATTTCATACGACCATCACAACCCGCCATAACCACAAACTTTCTAATGGCACCAGTCTTTATTGCATCAACCACCTTATCTGCTAAGGCAAATACCTGCTCATGTGCAAATCCACCAACTATGCTTCCTGTCTCAATTTCTGTTGGAGACGCACAATGTTTAGCCTGCTCAATAATAGGAGAAAAGTCTTTTACCTCTCCATATTCCCCATCAATATGACCACATCCTGGGTACCCCGTTGCACCTGTTGTCCAAAGTCTGTCTTTATAACTTTCTGCAGGAGGTACAATACAGTTTGTTGTCATAAGAATTGGTCCATTAAAAGAGGCAAACTCCGACTTTTGTTTCCACCACGCATTTCCATAGTTTCCTGCAAAGTGAGGATATTTCTTAAATGCTGGATAATAATGAGCTGGCAACATTTCCGAATGAGTATAAACATCAATTCCAGTATCCTTTGTCTGTTCTAAAAGTTGTTCTAAATCCTTTAAATCATGACCAGATATTAAAATTCCAGGGTTCTTTCTTACTCCAATATCTACGGATGTAATTTCCGGATTACCATAAGAAGAAGTATTCGCTGCATCCAAAAGAGCCATGCCATCTACACCAATTTTCCCTGTTTCCAAAGTAAGGGCTACCAAATCATCTACACTTAAATCATCATCCAGTGTTTTTGCCAAAGCACTCTGCAAAAAGGCATCGATTTCTTCATTGTCAGATAAAAGTGCATTTGCATGTTTTGAATAGGCTGCCAAT
>JAIKXK010000358.1 GCA_024684155.1 Lachnospiraceae bacterium
CGAAAAGAGAATTATTAATTAAAGGGAGGCTTATAGTATGAAATTTTTTGTATGTGAAGTATGTGGAAACTTTGTTGGTATGATTAAGGAGTCTGGTGCTCCAATGTCTTGTTGTGGACAGAACATGAAGGAACTTGTTCCTGGAACATCTGATGGCGCAGCTGAAAAGCATGTACCTGAGTTTAAGGTAGAAGGCAATAAGGTGACTGTTATGGTTGGTTCTGTAGAACATCCTATGACAGATGCTCACTATATTGAGTGGATTGCATTAGAGACAAAGAAGGGTGCTCAAAGAAAGGTTCTTACTCCTACGGATAAGCCATGTGCAGAATTCTTATTAACAGATGATGATGCAGTTGTGGCTGTTTATGCTTATTGTAATCTTCATGGTCTATGGAAGGCTGAATAATATATAAATAACTTAAGTCACCCGGTTTTATTTTAGACAAGATAAAACCGGGTGTTTTTTAAATAAAATATATATGTTTGTTACAAATGCGAGATTATTTCTTGAATTGTCATATGAAACTATTCAATTTCATAAGAAAAGTGATAAAATTAATATACTAGTTTGTTTTTATGGGGAGGAGTAGTTGCTTATGAAAGGGCATAAGCTAAGATTATTTCGTATTATAAATGCAGTTATAATTACAGTTATCATCTTATTCGTATTGGTAGTTTCCTTTGTGATTAAAGATGATTGGGTGACACCACAAATCGATTATACCATTGACTTAGAGGATGGATGGACGCTTATTCATTCTGATGGAAGCGAAGAAGAGGTATCAGGAAGATTTTCCATAGGTCAGAGTGACCCGGTTACTTTTTATCGCACACTTCCAGAAGAAGTGGATGACGATCAGATTCTTCGAATCAAATGTCCTTATACCACGGTGGATGCTTATATTGATGGAAAATTAATCTATCACGCCGGAGAGGCAAAGCTTGGACCGATTACAACTACAGTTGGAAATGTCTTTGCCCTTATTCCATTGAATCGTGAGTATGGAGGAAAACAAATCTATATTACGGTGGAACCAAGACACTATGGTTATGAGGTGCTGATTAAAGATGCTGCCATAACCTCCATGTCTTACTACACCCTTTCACGCATTAATATGAATGTACCATATCTTATTCTATGCATGATTCTTGTAATCATAAGTATTGTATCTATTGTACTATTTGTAACATTTCGAATTTCACCGATTTCAGCAGAAAAAGACTTTGCAAAGGGATTTTTTCATTTGGCATTATTGGGAGTTTTTGCCACTACCTGGATACTGTCAGATTTTCATATTATTGGTATGGTAGAAGGCACTATGACTCGGTCCGGCATTTATAACTACCTAGGATTTATGCTTTGTCCTTTTATGTTTGCAGGAGTGCTGTTAAATTCATTTGAAGATAATCTTTATTTTAAAATTATGTTTGCAGCATCGGAAGTAAACTTTGTGGTACAAATGCTACTGTTTCTCCTGGGTATCATGGATTTGCCAAAAGGGCTTATGATTACCCAGGCTCTTATGGTAATGCTTATTATAGGAATGGTATATTTTGGTATCCTGATGCTAAAGGATTACAAAGATAAAAAAGAGCGATTTATCATTATTCCAACCATTGGCTTTGTGGTATTTTCTATATGGGCGGTAATCTCTTATTTGTTGAATGGGGACTGGATGATGCGAGTTGCCTTAGCCATTACCTGTTTTGAAATTACCATTATTTCAAATCTCTTAATGAATTTATGGGAAGCACTGAAACGCAATTTGGAATTAGAACGTGTAAAAAAGATTGCTTACCTGGATAAGATGACGGAACTGGAAAACAGAAGATCTTATGATGAATATATTGCTCAGTTAACAGAAAAAGATATTCACGATCCAAATTATCAAAATCTTCGATTCATTATGTTGGATATTAATGGATTAAAAAGAACCAACGATATTTTTGGTCATATGGCCGGAGATGAATTGATTATAGGTACGGCTGATTGTGTAAAGAAGGCGTTTAATGGGATTGGAAGATCCTTTCGAACGGGCGGCGATGAGTTTGTCATTATTACAACGGAGGAACATGAAGTAATCTCAGAAGCCAGGAAACACTTAAAAGAGTGCTTTCAAAAATGGCGAGGAGAGACGATAGAAAAATTATCTGTATCAATGGGTAGGGCAGATCGTATGGAAAACCCGGATGCTACAGTAGAGACCTTAGTAGCTTTAGCGGATAAACGAATGTATGAGGATAAGCAAAAATATTATGCAAGTCAGTTGTCAGCCGAGTTAGATATAGACGAAAATGAAACAAATGGAGATAAAATCCATAGACGACTTCGCTACAGTGATAGTTTCACTTTGTCAAAATACACCATGCCAATTATTCAACAGATGGCAGAGGTAATACCGGGTGGATTTTTCATTTATCGGGAAGATGATAAAAGAGAATTACTCTATCAAAATAACCATGTGTTATCTATTTTTGGCTGTGAAACAGTAGAAGAGTTTAAAGAACTGACAGGCTATACCTTTGAAGGTATGGTGTATCCTGAAGATTTTAAAACCATTCAATCCTCTATTGATAATCAGATAGACGATCAGGATGGAAATGGTATGGATCATGTACTCTATCGAATCCTTCGAAAAGATGGAGCAATTCGTTGGATAGATGATTATGGTCATTATAGTCATTCTGAAGATTTTGGAGATATTTATTATGTATTTATTACTGACGTGACGGAAAGTTATGATACACTAGTAAGAAACAATTAGTTCGAAGATGAATTCGGCATAGAGATAATAGGACAGATAGTAGTTACGAAAGAAGGTTTTATATGCTGATTAAAGATGCCATGAGAGGTTCTTCTGTATTGGTTGAAATTGAAATTCAAGGGCAGCCAATTCTAA
>JAIKXK010000382.1 GCA_024684155.1 Lachnospiraceae bacterium
GGCTTCTAAAATCTTAGTTCCTTCTTCTAGCTCTGGTAAATCAATTTCGTAGCAAACACCCCAGTCTACCTTTTCAGCAAACTCAGGATTAATAGGAAGCTTTCCAAGTACAGGAATATCTAAATCTCCTGCTACTTCATCTACCTTTGATTCTCCAAATACAGAAATCTTTTTACCACAGTCAGGACATTCCATATAGCTGTAGTTTTCAACAATACCGATAACAGGTACATTCATCATTCCAGCCATGTTGTATGCCTTTTTTACAATCAGTTTAACCAGATCCTGAGGAGATGTAACGATTACAATTCCATCAATTGGAATGGACTGGAATACGGTTAGAGGTACATCACCTGTTCCAGGAGGCATATCTACAAACATATAGTCAATCTCGCCCCAAAGTACATCGGTCCAGAACTGTTTTACAGTACCTGCAATCACAGGTCCTCTCCAGATAACTGGCTGTTCTTCATCTTCTAATAACAGGTTAATCGACATAATCTCTACGCCATTTCTTGCTGTCTCAGGGAAGGTACCATTTTCATTTCCCATAGCAGGTCCATGTACGTCATACATCTTTGGAATAGAAGGTCCTGTAATATCGGCATCCATAATAGCTACTTTATAGCCCTTCTTTGCCATTCTATTTGCCATAGCAGCGGTAACAAAAGACTTTCCTACGCCACCTTTACCAGATACAACACCAATAACATGTTTAATATGAGAAAATGGATTGTCATCTGCGGCAAATTCTTCGTTAATTCTCTTTCTTGCCTGTTCTGTACCACTGTGGTGTTCCTTTGCCTTTGGCGCATCTCCGCCCATCCCAGGAACGCCCTGTTCCTCATAAACTCTCTGTGCAGGAGCCTCTTCTTCTACCGGCTGCTGCTTTGCTTTTAATCGCTCAATCGCCTCGTCAATTTTCTTCTGCTGTTCTTCTGTCATAATATCCTCCAACTATACTTTTTCCATTTTTATGAATTATTTTTCTTTCGAAAAATTTCTTTTAATGATTCACTGTAAGGTGCCTTTGCAATTCCATATTCTGTCACAATCCCTGCAATAAGTTCATAATCTGTTACATCAAAGGCAGGATTAAAGACCTTTACTCCCTTTGGTGCCATAGGTTTTTCATACCACATATCAGTAACTTCTGCCCCATCTCTTTGTTCAATTACAATATCGTCTCCGCTTTTGCAGTTCATATCGATGGTAGAAGTAGGCGCTGCAATATACATAGGAATATGATATTGCTTTGCTACTGCCGCAACTACAGAAGTTCCAATTTTATTGGCTGTATCGCCATTTGCTGCTACTCTGTCGCAACCAACAAAAATAGCATTTACCTTGCCCTCTTTCATTAAGGCCGATGACATATTATCACATAAAAGTGTGGTATCCACTCCTGACTCAAAAAGTTCAAAAGCTGTTAGTCTTGCCCCCTGTAGCAAAGGTCTTGTTTCATCACAATAAACTCTGATATGCAGTCCCTTTTCTTTTGCCACATAAATAGGAGAGGTGGCCGTACCATATCGCACTGTGGCAAGTTTACCTGCATTGCAATGGGTAAGGACCCCATCTCCATCTTTTAATAGGGTAACACCATATTCACCAATCCGTTTACAAACGAAAATGTCTTCATCCCGAATGGCAATGGACTCATCCTTTAGTGCCTCTACCTGCACGGCTCTAGCCTCTCCTCTATGGCTTTCTAATACAGAGGCCATACGATTTAATGCCCAGGACAAATTTACTGCTGTAGGACGAGAAGAATCCAGATATTCTTTTTGTTCATAAAAGGCTTTAAAAAATCCCTCTTCATCTTCAAAAAAATCCTTAGCCAAATCTTTGGCGATTACATAAATTCCAAAGGCTGCGCAAACACCAATAGCTGGTGCACCACGAACCTCTAATTTATAAATTGCATCCCAGATTTCTTTTGGACTTCTTAGCTTCTTTAAAACAATATCATTTGGAAGCTTCGTCTGGTCGATTATCACTACCGCATTTTGATCTAAATCAATATCTACGGTATCGATATCCATAATATTCATCTTATCACCTTGTAACAAACTTTTTTCTTATGAAAAATCATCTATAGGATTATAACATATTACACTGACGTGGCGTGTACATTATCGCAACCAAAATTCCTCAAAAGCTGTAGCTGGAATTGGTTTTCCAAAATAAAATCCCTGAACCTCCTTACATCCCATTTCAAGGAGAATATCAAGCTGTTCTTTTTCTTCCACACCTTCTGCAATCATGTCGAGATTCATTCCATCCACCATATTTACAATGGCCTGTACGATCACTTTCGCATTTTGATTATCTATGATGTTATCTACTAACTCCTTTGCAATCTTTACCCTGTTAAAGCTAAAGTTTATCATATTTGCAAAAGTTTCATAGCCTGTTCCAAAATCATCTACCGTAATTCTTACACCTCTTCTTTTTAGACGTGTAATACTATCTGAACTATTTACAATTCCATTTAACGCAATCTTTTCTGTAAGTTCAATATCAATCCATTTAGGATCAATTTCTAATCCCTCCATAATTCCAAAGAAGGTATCCGTAAAGTACTCCTCTTCTAACTGAGATGGGGAAATATTAATCCCCATTACAAGATTACTGTTATAAGTAGTATTCCATTCTTTAATCTGTAAAAAAGCCTGGCGAATGATCCACTCACCCATGGAATACATAATTCCCATTCTCTCTGCAATCGGAATAAATTCATTTGGTGGCACGTAACCTAACTCTTCATCCTTCCAGCGAAGAAGTGCTTCCATTCCAATGAG
>JAIKXK010000402.1 GCA_024684155.1 Lachnospiraceae bacterium
TCTGCTTGATGAGCTGGATGTTATTGAATACTACCAGCAGCCCGGCAAAGCGCACCATCTGTCTGAAATAACTAACAAACAACGTAAGCTCTATGAGCTTATGGAAGTACCTGTCCCGACATAATCCTTGGTATAAAATGACGGGACTTTAGGATAAAAGGAGAAAAAAAAGTGTATAGTAGAGCTAAATATTTACGACGATTGATGTCTTCATTTTTGAGTTTAATTTTGGTGATATCAAATTTGTCATTAGTTTCAGCTGAACCTTTATCTGTGAATACACTGTCAGATAATGAATCTGTTATTACTGAAGATATTCAAGATATTCCATCAGTAGAGGATGTTCCGCCCATTGAGGATAATCTGGTAGATGAACCTCAGTCTATAGGTACAGATGTTCCCGTTGATCCTGAGATTATTACTGAGGATATTTCAGTAAATAAAACAAAGGTTCAGAAAAAAGTTAATGTAACAGTAAATTATTATAAAGATGATGAACTTTTTGATACCCAGGTTATTACTGTGTCTTCAAATTCTGAGTTTAAACCGAAATTTAAGATATTGGAGGATTATCATATCGAAGATATTACTCCTTTTAATATCGGCAGTGAAGATATGGTGATAGATATTAAGTATTTAAGAAATGTTTATTCTTTGTCTATAAATGGTATTAAAGATAAAGCTGATGTTTTTGTAAATGATATCCTTTATGATAGTTTGTCAGAAAATAAGTATGCATGGGGTACAAAGCTTAATGTTCGTCTTGATCTATTTGATGATTATGAATTAAAGGAAATCACAGATGAGAGTGGTGTTGTTCATGATTTGGATGAAATGATTTTAATGCCGACCCATGATTTTGGTTTATCTTTTAATATAGTAAAGAAGAAGATATCGGAAAATATGATATCTAAAAATCAGGCAAATCAGGAACCAGTTAGTGTCAGTAAAGATGAAGTATCTGCAGATGAAGCAGTAAGTGAAGATGAAGTTAAAGATGAAGTATCTGCAGATGAAGCAGTAAGTGAAGATGTTACGTCAGATAATATATCAGATAATATATCAGATAATAATATAGTTGTTTCAGAAAATATGAGTGATATTGCAACTGTATCTAATGATATGGATTCTACGATTTTATCTAAAAATGAAATTTCAGCTTCAGGTAATACTCCGTCAGAAAATAAACCTGCTATTGCAGAGGAGTATATAGTTGAACCAAGTACTACTGAGTCTTTAATTTTAGTTAAGGGTCAAGCTAGTCAATTAATTCCTATTGATACTTGGACAACTTCAGATAAAAAAATAGTCACAGTCAATAAAAAAGGTAAAATAGTTGGTAAAAAAGAAGGTACAGCTACTATAACTAGAACTGGTGCTTTAAATACTACTTATACAGTTACAGTAACAGCCAGGAAGTCTGGTGATAAATATCTTTCAGGTACAACAGTTAAATTGGAGCGAGGCAAATCTCTTGAATTAGCAAAGAAAGATGTATGGACTACATCAGATAAAAAAGTAGTAGCACTTAAGGGTAAAACTGGAGCAATAACAGCTAAAAAGGGTGGAACTGCAACAGTTACAGTTACAGGAACACATAATAGAACTTATAATATTACTGTTGAGGAACCTACTATTACAAAGAAACGTAAGAAAATAACAATTAATGTAGGTCAAACAGACAGTATAGCAAATGACTTAGGGGGTACAACTCTCCCTATTCTTTATCAATCATTAAATACTCATGTAGCAACTGTAGATGAATATGGTACAATTACAGCATTAAAGGTTGGAAGTACTAAAATAAATGCCATAGTTAATAATAAGAAATATGTATTTACAGTTAAAGTAGTAAATAACGGGGTAGATGGTGGTGCAGTAAATGCAACTCATGTTTATTTACAGCCTAAAAAATCGTTTGCCCTTAATGTTAAGTTTCCTAGAGGAGTAAAAGCTAAAGATTATACTATAGAGTATAATATGACTGGTAACGATGTAACAGAAACTACTAAGGGAAAAACTATTACTTATGCTGATTCAGTAGCTTCTGTGACTAATAAAGGTAAAATTAAGGCAATAGCCGATGGTACAACTTATGTAAATGTACTTATTAATGGTGAAGTTAAGTATAAGGTTGAGGTTGTAGTTGAAGGTGAAGGTGATAAAGTTCAATTACCTACTCAATTAGAGCTTAATATAGGAGATTCTTATCAAATAGATACATCTTCTATAAAGCAAGGACTTATTTGGAAGTCTAATAAAGCAAAAGTAGCAACAGTTAATAATTATGCAATTATAACTGGTGTTGCAAAAGGTAATGCAGTTATAAGTACAAAGATTTCGGGCAAGAATTATAAGATAAAAGTTAAAGTAGTAAATGATGGTGCACCAGAATATACTGTAGAAGATTCTGTAATCAAAAAGGAGCTTATACAAGCAGCAGATGAAACTAATCCAGCTATATACAGATTTATTACAAAATTAGGTAAGACGTATACAAAATCTTATTATAATATTACAATAAATTATAATGGTGGTACAGCAGAGAATGTAGGTACTTATTGTCCAGAGGATGGTGATATCGTATTAAATAACCCTACGAGGTCTGATTATGTATTTAATGGTTGGTCAGGAAAATCGGGGGTAATTAAGTCTGGTACAAAAGGTCATTTAACGTTTGATGCTTCTTGGACACATATCAATGGGCGTATTAATTTAGATATAGATGGAGATGGAAATAAGGATGCTGAAGTTTTAATTAACGATGGTGGTAAAGTTATTGGTGAGTTACCTAAGGATAAAGATGGTAATAAAATAAGTAAAATTACTGTTGAAGATAAAGATGGTAATAAGCAAATAGTAGATATTGAAAATGAACAAGTTACTCCAGAAATACTTTCTAATATATCTTCTAATACTACACCTAAGCCATCAACTATTGAAGAAAGAAAAACTTATGGTAAGACTTATACTGTTTCTTTTGATTCAGCAGGAGGAAGTACAGTTGCAGCTCAGACATTAAGGGATGGCGAAAGTATTACAAAAGATATACCTACTAAAGAGAATTGTACTTTTGAGGGTTGGACATTAAATGGTAATCGTTTTGATTTTGGAACTCTTGTTTATGCTAATATAACATTAGTAGCAACTTGGAAAACGTCTAATGCAGTTGTAAAGATTAAAGACAAAGATGGAAATGAAAAGGAGATACCCATTTCAGAGGGAGAAAAGACTAATCCAGATTATTTTGAAGAACCTAAAGAAAAAGATGATTATGTATACCCTGATGAGAATGAAAATGAAACATTAGAAGACTATGATTTCAAGGGGTATTACTATAAAGATAAAGATGGTGAAGAAAAGAAATATAATCCTGAGACAGATGTTTTAAGTAATAACACTGTATTATATCCTAAATATTCTGTAGAATATGATATTGTGTATGACTTAAATGATGCTGATAATGAAAATAAAGCATCATTATCAGAGGCTTCAGTGAGAAAGTATATTAAGGAAGATGAAACATTCACTTTGCCAATACCAACAAGAACGGGGTATACATTTACAGGATGGACTGGTGCTAATGGCTCAACAGCTCAAACATCAGTATCTATAACCAAAGGTTCAACTGGTAACAAGTCTTATAAAGCTAATTGGACTGTTACTACTTACACCATAACTTACAATCTCAATAGTGGTACAAACGCCAGCAGTAACCCAACCTCATATAATATAGAGTCCAGCACAATAACACTTGCAGCTCCTACACGTGATGGTTACACCTTCCTTGGTTGGACAGGCTCCAATGGTACAACAGCCCAAACAAGTGTAACAATAGCAAAAGGCTCTACAGGCAATAAGACTTACACCGCCAACTGGAAGTCAAATGTGACTCTCGAAGTTGGAACAAAAAATAGTTGGGGTGCGAGATACATAACAAAAATAAGAGTATATAATTCTTCAACCACTTACACAGATTATACCAATCCAAGTGTAGGTACACTGTGGATACCAACTCTTGACGTAACCCCAGGTCAGAAAGTAGTCTTCTATCATAAAAGTTACTCGGCTATCTGGGACTACGATGATAAGGGCTCTAACTATCAATTTCTTGGTTACGCATTAGCTGTTTACTTTACAGTACCTTCTTCAGCTTCCGGAGACGCTACGCTCAGCTTATTTAGCGATAAAGACACTGCGCGCTTCTCCTACTACAACAACAATACTACTGGCTGGGTAAAAGATTGTTATCCCGCGCTTGTTCAATAGTGCATAAAAGAGTGCTCAGTGGCGGGCAGTTTCCAATAGCTTACTACTTAATAAGAGGAGGTAAAATGAAACAAAAATTAAAATTAGGAATATTCTTAACACTACTAATAACTTTAGTAATGGGCATAACAGTATTTGCGGCAACAATTCCTAAAGGAAGTACAGGTAATAAGAAAGCTACAGCAACATGGAGTCCGATTAATTATACAATCACATATAATCTGGGGGGGTCAGCGAGTAACCCCACCCGATGAGATAAATCTGACACCATCACTTCTAAGGTAGTATCAGACTTAATGCAATACCTTCGGCTATTGCATTTACTATGACAGGCTCTTGACCGGGTCTTGTTTAGCGTGCCTGGATACTGTGTTTTTAATCGAAAATGACCTCTTTTTTTCATGAGTTTAAGCGAAAAACCGCCCAGATTTAGGCACTGTAAAGCCTTATCTGAGCGGATTTTGTTCACTTTTCATATTTGTTGCATTTAAGTTGAAAATTTAGCGTTTGAGGGATATAGAGCCATAAAAATACCGGGCTGCCGGCAAAAGCCAATGCCTTTAATTTTAGTGCCACGATAAGGATACTGTCTAAAAACGGCAATTCACGGTATAATTAATGGTAACAAGGAGATAATGATATGGGAAAAATAATACAATTTCACGAAATTTTGGATTGTGATAGGCTTCCGGACGAGTATAAGGATGCGCTTGGCAAATACCGTTTTGAAGCTATGAGAAAAGCCGAGGAAATAAACAAAAATCCTAAGGCTTATACCAGAGAAGAAAGAATGAGAATGATTCTGGATTTGGAATATGCACAGTTGGCACACGAAAAAGGGTGGAATGACGAGGAATTTAGCGCAAATAGAGAGGCTTTTGATAGAGAAAAAACCGAAGAAAGCAAAAAAGCCGACGAATGGACAGACAAAGAGCTCGATATGATATACAACGACGGTAAAAACCTTACAGAGTTTGAGAAAAAGCAAACAGAAAAGCATATGAAAGACAATCCCGAAGACGAGAAAATCATAACCGGATTTATAAATATGATCTCCGCAGGAATAAATGACCCTGAGCACATAACAGACTATTCGGACTAACTAAGCTTCAATTCTTTTTTATACTTATAATATGTATTTCTACTTATACCAATTAGTTTAATACATTCCCCGTCAGAAAGTGTACCATTAAAGCTCTTACTGTATTTCAGGATTTTCTCCCGTGCAGGGGCCTTCTTCTTTATATGAAGCTTGTTTCCGGGGCGCTGTCCGATCTGCTTGCCGTTCAGGCGTGCCGTTTCGATGCCTTCCCTTGTCCTTTGGTGGAGATCCTGAACCTCTTTTTCTGCCTGATCAAATGCAATACGTATCTGACGCTCAGCCAGTTTACGGAAGTAATTGTTCAGTCCTTTAAAAATCTCATCTTCATCGGTTCCCTGTAGCTCAATCTTATCCTTCATGTTTTCAGCATATACTTCCGTATCTATGTAATGTTCTTTAAGAAAAACCAGTTGCACTCCCCTTTCGTAGAGGTTGAAATAGGTTTCCACGCCTTCGTCAGCATTACGGGACATTCTGGAAACAGAGTCAAATACTATCATATCTCCCTCGGACACATACTTATATAGTTTGTTCCATTCCGGGCGATCCATCTTAGTGCCGGTATATGCTTCCTGTACGATTTTTGCATTCGGATAATCAGACCTTATATTTCGAACCTGTCTTTCAATAGACTGCTGAGGCCTGCTTATGCGTGCATATCCATATATCATACGAATCTCCTTCTTGTACTAATTTTAACGTTCGTTATATTTACTACCACAATCACATGAAATATTCATCTGAAAATCAGGGCTTTTGGTATATTTTAGAGCAGCATTAGATTTGATACATTTTGACGGACTTGACCGATTCTATAACATAAATATTTCTAA
>JAIKXK010000416.1 GCA_024684155.1 Lachnospiraceae bacterium
TGAGCTACTGTCACTGCTTGAGCTGCCGCATCCGGCAAAAAGCATAGTTGCTGCTGTTGTTAATGCTAATACAACCGCGATTTGTTTCTTCATAAAAAGAACCCCCTTGTTTAATTTTTGTGCAGGTTGCATAAATGCCCCACACTTTCTCTCTCTTACAATGGTAATTTTACCACCATTTATACATTTATACAATGAATTCTGAGGGATTTTGACGGATGCTGACTTTTCGAAAATTTTCGAAATTGTGATTTTTCTGTGAAAAAACACCGTTTTTCAGGGATTCGATTGTATGCATTGTATTCGAAAAAATACAATCATTTTTGTAATCGATTTCAATGTTTCAATCCTAGAAAAACGGTGTTTTATGATTTTTTATTCACTTTTGATATCTATTTCATTTTGAAATGGATTTCACAAGTTGTGTATTATTTGTGCAAATTATCTAAATTTTCCGATGAGAGAAAAAATTGCGAAACCTACAATATCTACTGTAACAATGGTAGATCCCACTGGTGTTCCAGCTAAGATGGAAATTAAAATTCCAATGGCTGCACATGTTACAGAGAAAATAGCCGAACAAATGGTTACGGATTTAAAACTCTTAAACACTCTCATAGAAGAAAGAGCAGGGAAAATTACAAGTGCGGAGATTAAAAGGGAACCCACCAATTCCATAGCAAGTACAATTACCACTGCAATTAAAATGGCAATCAAAAGATTGTATTTTTCTGTTTGGGTTCCAACGGCCTTTGCAAAGCTCTCATCAAAGGTTACCGCAAATAATTTGTTATAAAACAGGAAGAATACCACAAGTACCACGGCAGAAAGTACCACGCAAAGTCCTACTTCAAAACCTTTAATGGTAAGGATAGAGGTAGAACCAAATAAGGTAGAACAAACATCTCCTGAAATGTTTGAGGATACTGCAAAGATATTCATAAGCATATAACCAATGGCTAAGGCTCCAACAGAAATCATAGCCACCGCTGCATCACCTTTGATCTTTGTATTCTGACCTGTACGAAGTAAAATGATGGCTGCAATTACGGTAATTGGCAGTACCACAATCATATTGTTTGTAATCTGAAGCACTGAGGCAATGGCAATTCCTCCAAAGGCCACATGAGAGAGTCCATCTCCAATAAAGGAAAATCTCTTAAGCACTAAGGTGACTCCTAAAAGAGACGAGCAAAGTGCAATTAATACACCTACGATAAAGGCATATCGAACGAAAGGATATGAAAAATATAACTGTAATGTTTCTAGCATCTTATTTTTCCTCCTTTACTTTAATTTTTTGAACGGCATCCAATTCACAAACATGACCTTTGCCACCTAAAGTTTTCTTTTCCTTTAAGAGATAATGAGCGCCAAGGTCGCTTTCTTCAAACTCTTCTGTAGTTCCATAGAAAACCTCGCTTCCCATATGAAGAATATGAGTAGCAAAGTGAAGGGACGCATGCATATCATGAGAAATCATAATAATGGTTACCCCTTCTTTATTTAGTTTACGAATGATTTTATACATCTCTGTCTGAGCCGATGGATCAAGTCCACTTACCGGCTCGTCTAATAAAAGGATACGCTCTGTAGCACATAGTGCTCTAGCTAAAAGCACTCTTTGCTGCTGGCCACCGGAAAGTTCACGGTAACAGCGATTCTTTAAATGTGTGATTCCAAGTCGTTCCATATTTTTATCAGCTTCCTTTTTCTCCTTTGGAGTGTAAAAAGGACGGATGCCCATGCTTCCCTGAAAACCAGACAAAACGATTTCTGATACAGAAGCCGGAAAATCTTTTTGTACCAATGTCTGCTGTGGCAAATAGCCAATCTGCTTGGAAGTAAGTCCTTCCCCAAAAAGGATTTCTCCAGACATAGGCTTCTGCAATCCCAAAAGGGTTCGCATTAAGGTAGATTTTCCTGAACCGTTTTCTCCAACGATGCAAAGATACTCCCCGCTATTTACTTCAAAATCCAAATTCTCCACCAGGGCATCCCCTTCATAGCCTAGTGCGAGATTATTTACTTTGATTTCAGCCATAATGTTTCCTTTCTATTACGCAAATTGAGAGTTGTAAAGAGCTGCATATCTTCCCTGCTTCTTTAGAAGTTCCTTATGGGAACCCTGCTCTAACACTTTTCCGTTTTCCATATAAAGAATAATATCTGCATCTAAAATAGTAGAAAGTCTGTGAGCTACAATAAAGGTAGTTCGACCTTCCATAATTTTTCCAAA